>JAJDNS010000111.1 GCA_022340585.1 Acidobacteriota bacterium | reverse complement strand
GTGGACGTGGTCCTCGCCCTGGACACCTCGGGGTCGATGGCCACCCCGGACGTGGCCCCCAACCGGTTCTTCCTCGCCCGGCAGGCCCTGCTCCAGCTCATGACGCGTCTCGAGGGGGACCGCTTCGCCCTCGTGGCCTTCGAGGGCGAGGCCTACCCCCTTGTGCCCCTCACGTTGGACGCCGACGCCGTGGGACTGTTCCTTGAGACTGCGGAGCCCGGAATCGTGCCCGCGCCCGGCACCTCTCTCGGCGTGGGCCTGGCCAAGGGTCTCGAGGCCTTCGTCGACAAGGAGCGCCGCAACAAGGTGCTGGTCCTCGTCTCCGACGGCGAGGATCTCGAGGGAGAAGTCGACGATGCGGTGGCGAGTGCGAAGGAGGCCGGAGTCGTGGTGCACACCGTGGGGGTGGGCACCGAGGCCGGCCAGCCGGTGCCCGACTTCGACGCCGAGGGCCGCCCCATCGGGTACAAGCGGGACGACTCGGGAGGGGCGGTGGTCTCCCGCCTGAACACGGCGACCCTCGAGGCAATTGCCCACGGAACGGGTGGACAGATGTTTCGTCTCACCGCGGCCGACACGAGCCTCGGCGCCCTCGCGTCCGCCATCGAGGGCATGGAGCGCAAGGCCCTGGCCCGCGAGTGGTCGTACCGGCGGCGCGAACGCTACCAGGGACCCCTCGCCCTCGGCCTCGCCTGTCTGGCCACCGCCTTCCATCTCCCGTTGCCCCGGCTGACGCGACGAGGGGCGGAGCCGGTACGCGACGCGGCGGCGTGGCTCGTCACGATCTTGTCGGCGGCGACGCTACTCGGGCCGGCCCCGCCGGCCCGGGCCCAGTCCGCCGCGGCTGGCCCGGCCCCCGCTGCGCCGCCGGCGGCCCCAGTGAGCGACCCGCTCGCTGGCGAAGGCGCCGAGGAGAAGGGTGGGGCCTTGGACGAGGTGCTCCTGCGCCCAAGTCGCCTCACCGAGAAGGGCCGGCGGGATTACGACAGCGGGAACCACCCGCAGGCGCTCGAGGCCTTTGAGGACGCGGCGAGTGCTCGACCGTCGGATCCGGCCGTGCGCTTCAACATGGCCGACGGGCTGTACAAGAACGGCAAGTACGACGAGGCGGCGACCCTCTTCCGCTCCCTCGGGGCGGATCCCTCTGCGCCGCTGGCTCCCGCCGCCCGCTTCAACCTGGGCAACAGCCTCTACCAGAAGCAGGACTACCCCGGGGCGATCAAGGCCTACCGGGACGCCCTGCGCGTGCTCCCGAACGACGAGCAGACGCGCCGGAACCTCGAGCTCGCCCTGAGGCAGCTGAAGGAGCAGGAGGAGCAGAAGAAGCGCCAGCAGGACCAGCAGAAGGACCAGGAGAAGAACGACCAGGAGAAGAAGCAGGGCCAGCAGGATCAGAAGCAGGACGAGGGCGAGAAGAACGAAGAACAGAAGCAGCAGCAGGGGCAGCAGCAGCAACAGCAGGACGAGGAGAAGGACCAGCAGCAGCAACAGCAGCAACAGCAGCAACAGCAGCAACGGCCACAGACGCCCGAGGAGAAGGAAGACCAGCGCTTCCGTGAGGAGACCGGGATGCCCAGGGAGCGGGCGATGCAGCTTCTCGACGCCCTCCAGGAGAACGAGAAGGCGGAGCAGAAGCGGCTGCTCGCCGAGCAGCGGGCGAAGAAGAGAACCGGCAAGGACTGGTGAGGAGGAGGCGTCTCACGATCGGACGAGTGGCCCTCGCGGCGACCCTCGGGCTGCTCCCGCTCGCCACGGGAGCGGCGGACTACTCGATCCACTCCGAGGTCGACGCCACGCAGATCGGAGTCGAGGACCAGGTGCAGCTCACCATCAGCCTGGAGGGCGAGGGCCCCGACTCCATCGCCATGCCCACGCTCACCAACCTCACGGTCGCCGGGGGGCCGTACCAGTCCACCCAGGTCTCCATCGTCAATGGCCGCATGACCCAGACGCGGAGCTGGACGTACGTGCTCCGGCCGCAGGCGGAGGGGGCGGCGGAGATCGGACCCGTGACCGCCGGCGAAGAAACGGCCGCGGCCATCCGGATCGAGATCGTGGCGGGAAGCGTCCGGCCCCCCGAGCCGGCCCGCCGAGCGGACCCCTTCGGCGCCGACCCGTTCGAGAGCTTCTTCGGCCGACGGCGCGGGCGTCGGGCCGATCCGAAGCTTCTCGTCGAGGCGGTTCCCTCCCGCACCAAGGTGCGGGTCGGGGAGCCTCTGCTCCTCACGTACTACCTCTACACCCAGGTCGCGGTGTCCAACCTCAACTTCACAGAGGCGCCCCAGTTCGCGGGCTTCTGGGCCGAGGACCTGGAGCAGGCCCGAAACCCGCCTTCGGGTGAGGCGGCGACGGCGGGAGGCGAGACCTACCGTCGCTTTCCCGTCATGCGGAAGCTGCTCTTCCCGACCCGGGCGGGAACGCTCGAGATCCCCCCGGCCACCCTGCGGATCGCGCTGGCCGCCCAGGGGTTCTTCGACGAGGGTCAGATGGTCGAGCGGTCGACGCGGCCCGTCACGGTTTCGGTCGCGCCGTTGCCGGACGTGGCCGGCTTCTCCGGTGCGGTCGGGCGTTTCCAGGCCCGCACGAGCCTCGACAAGGAGGCGGTGGCCCTGGGTGAAGCTGCGCTCTTGCGGTTCCGGGTGGAGGGCACCGGCAATCTCAAGTGGATCGATCGTCCTCCAAGCATCGAGGTGGCGGGCGCCAAGCTCTACCCTCCCCAGGTCAAGAGCGACCTGAAGGTCACCGCTGGGGGCATCCGGGGGTCCCGGACCTGGGAGTTCGTCCTCGTGCCGGAGACGGGCGGGTCGATCGAGGTCCCCGCCGTCGACTTCATGTTCTTCGATCCGGAAGCCGACGAGGTGATGACGGCCAGGACGGACCCCCTGACGCTGCGCGTCGAGGGGGGAACGATGGCGGCCGGGCCGTCGCTCCCGGTCGCACCGAGCCTCGGTGACGGCGACGCCCTTCCGCTGCGCGCGGACATCGACCCGGGCGTGCTCTCCGTCCCCGCGCTCAGTGGCAGGGCCATGGCTCTCCTCGCGGTGCTCGTTCTCCTGGGCCACGCGGCGCTGTGGGGAGGCGACCTGCTGCGGGGCGCCTTCCGGAGAGTCGGGGGCCACACGACCCCGGTGCGCTCGGTGCGGGCGGCGCTGCGGGACATCGAGCGGGCGGGGAAGGCGGGGATGACCAAGGAGCAGGCGGCGGCCCTCCTGGACAAGGGGCTCCACGAGGCCTTCGGGGAGATCACCGACGACGGGAGCGAGAAGGCCCGGGCGATTCACACCCTGCTCTCGGAGGTCCACTTCGTGCGCTACGCTCCGCAGCTCGGGGACTACTCGGAGACCCTGGGGGATCTGGCCCGGCGCGCCGCGGAGACGGTGAGGAGATGGGCGTGAGGGCCTGGGCTCGCGGCTGCGCTCTCGCCCTGTTCGCCGCCGGGGCGTTGACGCCCTCTTTGCTCGCCGCCTCCGCCGATGAGCGCTTCGACGAGGCCAACAACCTGTCCCGCACCGGCGACTACCCCCGAGCCATTCGCCTCTACGGTGACCTCGCGGCGTCGGGGCACGAGAGCGCCTCCCTCTACTGGAACTGGGCCCAGGCCTCGATCGCCCGCGGAGAGCCTGGCGAAGCACTCTGGGCCCTGCTGCGCGCTCGTGAGCTGGACCCCGGTGACCGAGCCGTCCGCCGCGATGTCGAGCGCGTTCGCGAGGCCCTCAACCTCGACCCGGCCGAGATCGCACCGGAGCCCCTCGCATCCGTCGCCCGCCTCGCCCGGCGGTTTCGTCTCGACCTCGTCGCCGCTCTTCTGCTCGGGCTGTCGCTGGGAGCCCATGGCCTCGGGAAGCTCCGACCCGGCTCGCGCCTGGCCTCTCCCGTGGCCTGGATCAGCCTCGGTCTCGGGCTGCTGGCGTCGGCGGCGCCCGCGGCCGGGATGCTGGCCCGCCCCACCGGGGCCGTGGTCCGACGCGGTGCCCCGCTCCTCGACGCGGCTTCCCCGTCGGCCGAGGTGATCGGCACTCTGCGGGAGGGCGAGGTCGTCCCCGTCTTGAAGCCCGGCGGCGACTGGCTCCAGATCGAGGACGCCTCCGGCGCGCGGGGCTGGGCCCACGTGGCTGACGTGCGTCGCCTCGACTCGCCGCCCACCTTGGCTCAGGATCGGTAGTCCGGATCCTCAGATCTCCGTCCATCCTGTTACAAAGAAGAGACTTGCGTCCTCAGGGCGATCTCATCGGCAACCCCGCTCGCGTCCATGGCGTTGGAGACAGGGGGAGCGCAGCTTGGGGCAAGACGGGGGCAAGGCCGGAAGGGGATCACTCATGGCACAGGAGCTGGTGACCGGTACCGAACAGGTCGAGGGCCTCAAGGAGCGGGTGGCTGCCTACGAGCGACGGCTCATTCGGGAGGCGCTGTGGATGGCCGGCGGGAACCAGAGGCGTGCGGCGGCGGCTCTCGGGTGTCTGCCCACCACGCTCAACGAGAAGATGCGGCGGCTCGGCCTGAGGGGGCAGAGTCACAGCACTCGACCGGAGCCCCTGTCGACGGGAATCTTCGCGGTGGAGCCCGAGGGGGACGTTCGCCACTAGAACTGCGGCCCAAGGGCCGCCGGGCGCGTAGAATCGCCCCATGGCTTTCGCTCGGCGGCCCCTCGACGACCTTCCCACGCACCATTCCTGGATCGCCGGGCGAGAGGTGCAGGGGCGCGGCGGACGTCGGCCGGCGGTGAGCCCCGCGGACGGCGAGCCGTTTGCCTCGGCGAGCCTGTTGGATGAACAGCAGGCCGCCGAGGCCGTCGATGCCGCGTGTGAGTCCGCCCCGTCCTGGCGCCGGACGAGCACCGCTGAGCGTGCCCGGGCCCTGCTCCGCCTGCGCGAGGCCCTCGTGCACGAGGCCGACACCATTGCCGCCCTGGTCGAGCGGGAGCAGGGCAAGCCCGCGGCCGAAGCCCACGCGGCGGAGATCCTGCCGTCGCTCGAGGCCCTCAAGCACCTTGCCGGTCACGCCGCGGACCTGCTCCGCGTCGAGTCGGTCGAGAGCCAGCTCGTCCTCCTGGCCCACAAGGACGCGCGCCTGCTCTACGAGCCCTGGGGCGTGGTGCTGGCCATCACCCCCTGGAACTATCCCTTCGGCCTTCCCCTTCCCATCGTGGCGGCCGCCCTCGTCGCGGGCAACACCGTGGTGCTCAAGCCAGCCCCGTCGACCACGCTGGTCGCCCTCCGAATCGGCGCCCTCGCGCGACGAGCGGGACTCCCCGACGGAGTCGTCAACGTGGTGGCCGTCGACGACGCTCTCGCCCCGGGCCTGGTCCAAGACCCCCGGATCGGGAAGATCGTCTTCACCGGTAGCGTGGCCACCGGGAAGAAGGTGATGGCGGCGGCCGCGACGAACCTGACCCCGGTCCTCCTCGAGCTGGGCGGCAAGGACCCGGCCATCGTCTGCGCCGACGCCGACCTCGACCGGACGGCTCCGGGGATCGTGTGGGGTGCCTTCATGAACACCGGGCAGACCTGCGCATCGATCGAGCGGGTCTACGTCGAGCGCGGGATCGCGGAGCCCTTCATCGCTCGCGTCGTCGAGGAGACCCGGGGCCTCCGGACGGGCCCGGCCGGAGAGGGGCCGGTCGACATCGGGCCTCTGAGCCTGGAGCGCCAGCGGCGGGTCGTCGAGGAGCACGTCGGCGACGCTCGAGCCAAGGGGGCACGGGTGCTGACCGGGGGCGAGCCCGCGTCGGGGCCCGGCTACTACTACCCGCCCACGGTGCTGGTCGACGTCGACCACACCATGACCATCATGCGGGAAGAGACCTTCGGTCCCGTCCTGCCCATCATGGTCGTCGACTCCCTCGACGAGGCGATCCGGCTCGCCAACGACAGCGAATACGGGCTCACCGCCACCGGCTGGACCCGGAGCCGGGAAACCGCCCGGCGGCTTCAGCGCGAGCTTCAAGCCGGGGTGGTGACCATCAACGACGGCCTGTCCAGCTTCGGCGAGCCCACCGCTCCCTGGGGTGGCATGAGGCAGAGCGGCATCGGTCGGACGCACGGCCGCCTCGGCCTGCGCGAGATGGTCCGGCCGAAGTACGTCACCCACGACTCGAGCCGGGGGCGCGAGCTGTGGTGGTTCCCCTACACCGAGGCCTACGGGCGCCTGCTCTCCGAGGCCAACCGGGCGCTCCACGCCGGTTCTTTCTGGCCCCGGGTCTCCAGCCTGGTCCGCCTCGCCGGGTACCGCCGGCTCTGGCGTCGTCTGGGCCCCCGCCGTCTGCTCACCCACATCGACAAGCTGTTCTGAGAGACATGGCCGAACCCTCCCAGCTCTTGCGCTCGCGCCGGCCCAAGTGGCACTACGTGGCGATGGGGGTGGGCCTGATCGCGGTGGCGGTGGCTCTCACCGTCGCGTGGCAGATCCTCGCCGCTCCCGACGACGCCCCGAGCGGGGTGGGCACGGCCCGCGCGGTGGCCTACTTCTTCGGCAGCCTCCTCTTTCTCCTCCTCATCGGCGGCCTGGTCCTGATCGTGATCCTGCTCCTGCGCGAGGTGCGCCTCAACGAGCGCCAGTCGAACTTCGTGAGCGCCGTCACCCACGAGCTCAAGACCCCGGTGGCCTCGCTTCGCCTCTACCTGGACACTCTCGAGTACCGCGACCTGCCCAAGGGACGGCAGAAGGAGTTCTACCAGACCATGCGGCAGGACCTCGATCGCCTGAACGGGACGATCAACAACGTGCTCGACGCCGCCCTGTACACCGACCACCCGGTCCAGGACCCCCGACCCCTCGACCTGGTCCGCCTCGCCCGCCGTACCATCGATCTCACGCTGACGCGCCACCAGCTGCCCCGCGAGGCCATCCGCTACGAGGGCCCGTCGACCCTGTACCTCGCCGGAGACGTCCAGGCCCTGGAGACCGCGGTGCTGAACCTGCTCGACAACGCGGTCAAGTACTCGAGGGACGGGGTGAAGATCGAGGTGGAGGTCTGGACCCACGGCGACGGGCAGGCCCACCTGCTGGTCCGCGACCACGGCATGGGAATCCCCCGCACCCAGCTCCCGTTCATCTTTACGCGGTTCTACCGAATCGGCTCCGAGGTCCGTCGCAGCCGGACCGGCACCGGGCTCGGGCTCTTCATCGTCCGCTCGGTCGTGAAGGGGCACCGAGGCGCGATCACCGTCGACAGCCCCGGTCCCGATCGGGGCTCCACCTTCACCATCACCCTGCCGGGGCTGATCGAGACCGAGGGAGAGACGGAAACGGTCGAGGAGGCGTCCCGTGCCTAGAATCCTGGTCGTCGAGGACGAGGCACACCTCGCCGACGGCATTCGCTTCAACCTCGAGCTCGAAGGCTACGACGTCGAGACGATCCCCGATGGCCTCGTCGCGGTGCAGCGCCTGGCCCCGGAGGACGGCGAGGCGGACGCCCCGGCGCTCGACCTCGTCCTGCTCGACGTCATGCTCCCCGGCCTCGACGGGTTCCAGATCGTGGAGGGGATGCGTCGCTCCGGCAACTTCACCCCGGTGCTGATGCTGACGGCCAAGACCCTGCCGGAGGATGTCGTGCAGGGGCTGGAGTCGGGCGCCGACGACTACCTCCCGAAGCCCTTCGACCTCCCCGTGCTCCTGGCCCGGGTGAAGGGCCTGATCCGGCGACGGGACTGGACACGGAACGGCGGGGTCGGCGGGGCGCTTCAGAAGGCCCGCATCGGTGACGCGGATGTCGACTTCCACAGCTTCGAGATCCAGCGCGGAGGCCAGACCCTCCGGCTGACGCTCCTCGAGGCCATGCTCCTGAAGCTCCTCGTCGAGCGCCGGGGCAAGGTCGTGAGCAAGGGTGAGATCCTGGAGAAGGTGTGGAACCTGGACCCCGAGACCGAGACGCGGGCGGTGGACAACTTCGTGATGCGTCTCCGTCGGCACCTCGGCGACGATCCCCGGTCGCCGCAGCACCTCCAGACCGTCCGCGGGGCCGGCTACCTCCTGACGTAGCGCCACGGAGGGGGTCAGGTCTTGCGTCGTGCGTCCGGACGGTCGACTTGAACCGGACCCACGACGACAAGATCTGACCCCGTACTACTAGCCTCCGCTCACCGGGGGGATGAAGACCATCTCGTCGCCGTCCTCGAGCGGTGTGTCGAAAGGAGCGTAGCGGCGGTTCACCGAGGCTGCGAGGTTCGGCCGTTTCGCGGCGAGGGTGGGGTGATCAGCGATCAGGGCCTGCCATGCGTCTTCCGGGGACGCTCCCGGGGCGAGGTCGAGGACGACCTCCGGCCGCCCCGCGGCTTCTCGGAGCGACGCGAACAGTCTCACTCGGACTCTCATGGTCGTTATCTCGCACGAAGGGCCTCTGGAGTCAATCGAGGTAGACTGCAAGAAGAGGAGGCGCCGTGCCCCGCGACCGATTCGGACGCGACATCGACTACCTGCGGCTGTCGGTCACCGACCACTGCAACCTGCGTTGCGTCTACTGCATGCCGCTGCGCGGACTCAGCTTCATTCCCTCGCCGGAGCTGCTGAGCGCAACGGAGATAGAGGTGGTCGTCCAGGCCGCGGTGAAGGTGGGTTTCCGCAAGTTCCGGCTCACCGGAGGCGAGCCCACTCTGCGCCCGGACATCCTGGAGATCACGCGGCGCATTGCCGCGGTGTCCGGGGTGGAGGACCTGGCCATGACGTCGAACGGCATTCTCCTGCCGCGGCTTGCTTCTCCCCTGAAGGAGGCGGGGCTCCGCCGTCTCAACATCCACGTCGACACGCTCGACCCGGAGAGGCTGACGAAGCTGATGCGCTTCGGCTCCCTTGAGGAGTTCGAAGCCGGGATCGCGGCCGCGCAGGAAGCAGGGTTGGTGCCGATCAAGATCAACTGCACGGTAACCCGCGACTACAACGACGGGGACGTTGTGGAGCTGGCACGACGGGCACTGGAGGGCGATTGGCATGTCCGGTTCATCGAGCTGATGCCCCTCGGGGGCGGAGAGACCGCCCACGTCGCCCTCTCCCAGTTCGTGCCGTCGAGCGAGACGCGGCGCCGCATCGAAGGTGAGCTCGGACCTCTCGTGCCCCTGGACAACCAGAACCCGTCCGACGAGGCCCGCAACTACAGGTTCGAAAGCGGGGAGGGGGTGGTGGGCTTTATCTCCCCGGTGAGCGAACCCTACTGCGGATCGTGCAACCGGATGCGGCTGACCGCGGACGGGAAGTTCCATCTCTGCCTGCTGAACGACGACGAGCTCGACGTGAAGAAGGCGCTGCGCAACGGGGGCGGGGTGGACGACGTGGCCGAGATCCTGCTCCGCGCCGTCACCCTCAAGCCCACCGGACACCGCCTGGACGAGGGCGTCTCGACCCAGAGCCGCTCGATGTTCCAGATTGGGGGCTAGCACGTCATGAAGGGGACGGGGGATCCTCACCTCGACCACGCCGAAGCCCTGAGCCTGCTCCGGGCCATGCCCCACGGAATCGCGGTGCTCGACGGTGACGGGGCCCTCGCGTGTGTGAACGAGACGTGTGCCGCGTTGCACGCCTGGCCGTTCCCCGGGGATCTCGAAGGTCGTTCCTGGCGTGAGCTCTTCGAGGGGGAGGAGGCGGACCGGCTCGCCAGAGAGGGCCTCGCCCCGGCCCGAACCGGCCAGGCCTGGCGGGGTGAGGCCACGGGACGTCGTCACGATGGGCTCACCTTTCCGGAAGAGGTCCTCTTCCACCCGCTCGAAGGTGGCCGAATCGCCCTGGTGATCAAGGACCTCACCGAGGCCAAGGAGGCCGCAGAGCGGCTGGAGTCGCTCGTCTACCGGGACTCGCTCACCGCGCTCCCCAACCGCCGCCTCTTCGAGGACCGCCTCGCCATCGCCCTCGCGCAGGCCCATCGCTACCGGCACCGGATCGCCGTCGTCTTCATCGACCTCGACCGGTTCAAGCAGGTCAACGACACCCTGGGGCACGCCGCCGGGGACGAGCTTCTGCGCGCGGTTGCCCGACGGCTCAGCGCGTGCGTGCGCGAGGCGGACACCGTGGCCCGCCTGTCCGGGGACGAATTCACCCTGCTCCTGCCCGGCCTCAACTACGCCGAAGATGTGAGCGCCATCTCCCGCAAGCTCCTCGACGCCCTCCGACGACCCTTCGTGATCGGTGGTCAGGAGGTGAGGGTGACATCGAGTGGCGGCATCGCTCTCTACCCCGAGGACGGGGACACCGAGGAAGCGCTCATGCGCAGCGCCGACACCGCCATGTACAGGGCCAAGGAGCGTGGCCGGGACGACTTCCAGCTCTTCTCCCCGGCCCTGGCCAAGAAGGCCCTCAAGCGCCGCGCCCTGGAGGAGGCTCTGCGCGGGGCCCTGGACAACGAGGAGATGACACTCCACTACCAGCCCTGCCTCGAGCTGGCCACCGGGCGCGTGGTCGGCGTAGAGGCGCTCCTTCGCTGGGATCGTCCTGAGCTTGGCGTCGTCCTGCCCAAGGACTTCATCGCGCTGGCCGACTTCACCGGCGCCATCCTCTCGGTCGGACCGTGGGTCCTGAACAGCGCCTGCCGGCAGGCCGTGGAGTGGCGACGTCGCGGCTCGCGCCGCCTGCGGGTCATGGTGAACCTCTCCACCTACGAGCTTCAGCAGGCCGAGCTCGTCACCCACGTCGAGACGGCGCTCGCCGGGAGCGGATTGGATCCCGACGCTCTCCACCTGGAGATCCCCGAAGGCTACGCCATGCAGGATCTCGACCGAGCGGTCGGTGCGCTGAGGGCGCTGCGGGAGCTCGGCGTTCACCTCACCATCGACGGCTTCGGGGCCGGGTTCTCCTCCCTCGTCCACCTGCAACGCCTGCCGGTGGACGCGCTCAAGATCGACCTGTCCTTCGTGCGGGGGGCCACCAGCGATCCCAACGATGCCTCGGTGGTCACCGCGGTGATCGCGGTGGCCCACAGCCTCGACCTGCGAGTGATTGCCCAGGGTGTGGAAACCGAGGAGCAGGTCACGCTGCTCCGCTCCCTGGGATGTGACGAGGTGCAGGGGTTCCTGTGGAGCGCCCCGCTGCCCGCGGACGAGTGCGAGCCGTTGCTGGCGGGGGGCAGCCTGCCAACCTCGACACCCCCGAGGGGGAGGCCGGGACGCGGAGGTCCGCGGCGGGGCCGCCGGGGCGGCTAGCCTGCCTCCGGGCCCTCGAGCCAGGCGGTGCCGTTCGTGTAGTGCTCCTTCTTCCAGATCGGCACCTTCGCCTTCAAGGCGTCGATGGCGAAGCGACACGCGGAGAAGGCCTCGTCGCGGTGGGGCGAGGTGGTGGCGATGGCGACACTGGCCTCCCCGACCTCGAGACGTCCCAGACGATGCACCAGCCGCACGCTGGTCACCGGGAAGCGTCGCCGGGTCTCCGCCGCGATCTCCTCCATGAGTGGCAGCGCCATCTCCTCGTAGGCCTCGTACTCGAGGCGCTCCACGCCCCGCCCCTGGTTCTCGTTTCGCACGACCCCCACGAACAGGCAGGCGGCACCGTCGGCCGGGGAGCTTCCCAGCAGGGTGGTGAGGTCGATGGGCTCGTGCACGAGACGGACGAGATCTCCGGCCCGGGCTTCACGGGAGTCCTGGGAGGGCATGGCGCCGGACGGTAACACCCGGCGAAACGACGTTCAAGCCCTTCGGGCCTCCTCCACGAGCTCACGGAGGTTGTCGAACATCCGGTAGGTGAGACCCCAGATCACGAGGTCGTCGATTCGCAGGCACGGCAGCCCGATCGTGGCCCCCTCGTGCCGGTAGTCCATGGAGGCGCGAGTCCCCGGAGACAGCAGGCGCTCCAGGGGAAGCCAGTGCAGGCTCACGACCTCGTGATTGGGCACGGGCCGGGCGGGGCGGAGCAGGCGGAAGACGAAGGGAGCGATGGTCAGATCCACCGGACGTCCCCGGGCCATGGCCCGGATCTCGTCGAGGGCGCCCAGCAGCTCGGCGTCCTGTCGCAGGTCGATGCCGGTCTCCTCGGCGGTCTCCCGTGTCGCGGTGGCCACGAGGCCGTCGTCGCCGGGCTCGGACCGCCCTCCGGGGAACGAGATGTGCCCCGACCAGGGGTCTGCCTCGTGCTCGGCCCTTCGTATGAACAGCAGCTCGAGGCCTTCCCGGCCCGTCCGGAGGATGGCGGCAACCGCGGCCCGGGTCGTTGCGGGCCGGGCCACTCGCGCCGGGGCGCGCATCTCGAGGGCACGGTGGACGAGCCTCCAGCTCACAGAGCCCATTGTCGAGATTCTAGAACCCTTCCCCTACGGTGTCCCGGCGCGCGAGCGGCCACAGCGCGCCGATCCCGCCGAAGCCCGGGCGCGCTTGACGCAACGCGGCAACCCACGTAGCGTAGCTTTGAACGTCTTTCGGATACTCCGGATGCGCGAGCAGATCACGCGGGGGTTGCCCCCGCTGGACGACGAGTACCAGGGCCCAGCCTGGTGGCACCTGTCGCGTCTCGCCGAGATCCCCCACAGCGCCGGGATGAGGCGGATCGCCCTTCTCGGACTGGTCGTGCACCTGGTGGCCATCGCCACCGGCATCCTGAACGTGACCTGGGACTGGAACGGAATCCCGGTGCGCGTGGGGTCGTTCGAGGTGCCGGTCACCGTCTACCCGCCTTTCATCCTGAGCCTGCTGACCGCGGTCTGGCTGGGGCCCACCTGGGGCCTCGTGCCGGCCTACTCGGCCAATCTCGCGGGGGCGCTGGTCAGTGGAATGACGCCGTCGACCGCGGTTCTCTTTGCCCTCGCCGGCGCCCTCGAGGTCCTCATCTTCTGGGGGGCCATGGTCACGCTCAACATCAACCCGGACCTGCGAGGGCGCCGCGACATTCTCCGCTTCCTTTCCGTCTGTCTCATCGCTCCGACAACGGCCTCGGTCGCAGTCCTGATCTTCAACACCGCTCACGGCCTCGATCCTGTTGCGGGGCAGCGAATCTGGCGCGGGTGGATCGTCGGGGACATCCTCCAGGCGCTCCTCGTGGTGGCTCCGCTGCTGCACTTCGCCGGTCCCTCCGTGCGGTCGTGGATCGCCCGGCAGTTTGCGTCTCCGCCCCGGTACGAGGTCACCTACACCCGCGCGGCGATCATCGCCGCCACGACCTTTGCCCTGATCGCCATGCTCACCTTCGTGGGCATCTTCATGCTCCAGGACTCGCTGGACATCGATCCCGGCCTCCGAACCCGAAGCGGGGAGCTGCTCCTCCCACGCCTGAGGGAGATGCAGTTCTACCTGTTCGTGCTCGTGGCCGCGCTCACCGTGACGACCGGGATCTTCTCGACCGTCCTCGGGAGGATGGGAGAGCGCCAGCGCAGCCTCTCTCGACGCGAGAGCCTGACCGGCTGCTTCAACCGGCGGGCGTTCTACGAGCTCTTCCCGCGTGAGGTGGAGCGGGCCCACCGCCTGTCCCATGGCGTCTCCCTGGTCTTCCTCGACATCGACCACTTCAAGCGCATCAACGATCGACACGGTCACGAGACGGGCGACCGGGTGCTCCAGCAGCTCGCGGCGCGCCTGCGCGCGTCGGTCCGTGAGACGGACCTGCTGTTCCGCTGGGGCGGGGAGGAGTTCGTGGTTCTGCTGCCCCACACCGAACCCGACGCCGCCACCGTCCTCGCCGAGCGTGTCCGGGCCGCGGTGGAGGCGCGGCCGTTCCTCGAGGACGAGGCCTTCCGCCCGGTGCGGGTCACCGTGAGCGTGGGCACGGCCGGGGCCGCCGACTACCCGATCGATCCGGACGAGCTCCTGGCCCGGGCCGACGCCGCCTGCTATCGGGCGAAGGAGGCCGGTCGCAACCGCGTCGAGGCCGCGGCCGCTTGAGCCGCTAGATCTCGACGACCACCTTGAGGCCGTCCCGGGTCGAGGCGGACGCGAAGGCCTCGCCGGCCTTTTCCAGACGGAAGCGTCCGGTGACGAGCTCTCTCAACTCGACGTGACCGTCCTCCGCGAGCCGGATGGCTCGCGGGTACGTGTGCTTCATCCGCCGGGAGAGGACGAGGCTGAGGCCCTTGCGGCGCGCCGGCGAAGCCCGGAACGAGATCCGGTCCTCGGCGGGGATGCCGGCGAGCACCACCCGGGCCCCGGGCCGGACCGCGTCGACCGCTGCGTCGACCGCCGGATTCTCACCGGCGGCCTCGATCGCGGCGTCGAGGCCGCGTCCGCCCGTGAGCTCGAGGATGGTGCTGGCCTCGCGGCCCGCGTCGGCGGGCACCGCTTCGGCGCCCAGGGCGCGCGCGGCGTCGAGGCGGTGCGGGCGCGTGGGCAGATCGGTCGCGATCAGACGGGTGGCGCCCGCGAGCCGCGCGACCTGGAGGGCGAGGAGTCCGATGGGGCCGCAACCGAAGACCCCGACGGTCATGCCCGGGCGCAGATGGGCGAGGTCCACCGCGTGCAGCGCCACCCCGAGGGGCTCGAGCATGGCGCCATCGACGGTGGACAGAGCGTCCGGGAGGGGAAACAGGCAGCGCTCGGGCCAGGCCATCCACTCGCGCAGGGCACCGTCGTCTTCGCCGTAGCCGGCGAAGCGAACGGAGGGACACAGGTTCGGATGGCCCTCCCGGCAGAGGGAGCACTCGTCGCACGGGATCGCCGGATCGACGGCCACGCGACGACCGTCCTCGGTTCTTCCGGCGAGCTCGTGCCCGGGCGAGAGAGGCCGAGTGAGGGGCACCCCCCCCACCGATCCCTCCTCGAACCAGTGAAGATCAGAGCCGCAGATTCCCACTGCCTCCACGCGCACGAGGACCTCGCCGGGGGCCGGAGTCGGGCGTGGCTCGTCGTGGAGCCTAAGGTCCCCGGGACCGTGCAGGCGAGCGACCCTCATGCGGGCCCGGACCCGGCGGGACGACGGCCCCGCAGGCTACTTCTGGCCGTAGTAGGCATCGCGGCCGTGCTTGCGCAGGTAGTGCTTGTCGACCAGGAAGGCGTCGGGGCGTCGGGCATCGGGGGCAACGAGACGAACGTGGATCTCCATGCCGGCCAGGTACTCCAGAATCCGCGCGTTCTCCACCGCCTGGTGGGCGTCGCGGCCCCAGGTGAACGGTCCGTGGTGTGCGACGAGCACCGCCTCCACCTCCTCCGGGGTGACGCCCGCCTGGCGGAACGCCTCGATGATCACGGAGCCCGTGTTCCCCTCGTAGTCGCCGTCGACCTCCTCCCTGGTCAGGGGACGTGTCACCGGGACGTCTCCCCGGAAGTGGTCGGCGTGGGTGGTGCCCATGCACCGGAGGGGCAGCCCGGCCTGGGCCAGGGTGGTGGCGTGCTCGGAGTGGGTGTGGACGACTCCCCCGCAGGGGAATGCCCGGTAGAGCTCGAGGTGGGTGGGGGTGTCGGACGATGGGCGCAGGTCGGAGCCCTTCACCTCTCCGGTGGTGAGCGAGACCGGGACCATGTGGGCGGGAGAGAGCTCGTCGTAGGGGACCCCGCTGGGCTTGATCACCATGAGCCCGGCCTCCCGGTCGACGCCCGAGACGTTGCCGAAGGTCCCGGTCACCAGGCCGCTCCCGGCCAGCTCCATGTTGGCGCGGTAGACGCTCTCGCGCAGGTCGTCGGTTGCGGCTCCCATGACCCTACTTCCCGCTCTGACGTTCGCGGATCACGAGCAGGCGCTTCATGAAGGAGGCCAGGTCGCTCCGGGCCCCCTCCACCCCGCCGAAGGAATCGTGCAGCTCCCGGTAGAGGGTGTAGAGCTCGTCGTAGACGGCGCTGGCCTCGGGATCGGGGACGAAGCGCCTCTCCTTGAGTGAGCTCATGCGCTTCTGGGCGGACTCGAAGGTCGAGTACCCGCCCGCCTCCGCCCCCGCCGCCACCGCCGCCGAGATGGCCGACCCGAGAGCGGGGGTCTGGGGAGAGCCCGCGATGAGCATGGGGTGCCCGAGCACGTCGGCGTAGATCTGCATGAACAGGTCGTTCTTCTCGGCGATACCGCCGCAGCACACGACGCGCTCCACCGGGATGCCGTACTCGGTCATCCGCTCGATGATGGCGCGGGCCCCGAAGGCGGTGGCCTCGATGAGCGCCCGGTAGACCTCGGCCCGGGTCGTGTGGAGCGTCTGGCCGACGATGAGTCCCGAAAGGCGGGGGTCGACCAGGATGGTGCGGTTGCCGTTGTTCCAGTCGAGGGCGACGAGGCCGGACTGCCCTGGCTTGAGCCCCGCCGCCTCCTCCGAGAGAGCGGCGTGGAGCTTGTCGTCGCCCTCGCAGACTCCCTCGACCCACCACTTGAGGATGTCTCCCACCGCCGACTGCCCGGCTTCTATGCCGTAGTAGGCGGGCATGATCGAGCCGTTCACGATGCCGCAGATGCCGGGCACGTCCTGCACCTGCTCCTTCGCCGAGGCCACCGCGCAGTCGCAGGTGGAGGTCCCGATGATCTTGACCAGGGTGCCGCTCTGGACACCGGCTCCCACCGCACCGTAGTGGGCGTCGAAGGCCCCCATGGCGACCGGGATGCCCTCGGTGAGCCCCAGCTTCCGAGCCCAGTCTCCGTTCAACGTGCCCGCCGGGCGGTCCGCGGCGTGGGCCTTCTCGTAGAGCCGGTCCCGCAGGGCGGCGAGCTGGGGATCGAGACGGGTCAGGAACTCCTTGGACGGAAGGCCGCCCCAGGCCTCGGAGTACATGGCCTTGTGCCCGGCGGCGCACACGCAACGGAGGATGTCCCGCGGGTCCGTGATGCCGGCGAGGACCGCGGGAACGAAATCCGCCAGCTCCACCCAGCTCTCCGCTGCCTCGAAGACGTCGGGGGCGACCTTGAGGCAGTGCCAGATCTTCGACCAGAACCACTCCGAGGAGTAGACCCCGCCGATGGGGGCGAGGTACTCGGGGGCGTGGTCGCGGGCGATGGCGGTGATCGCGGCGGCCTCCTCGGCTCCGGTGTGGTCCTTCCAGAGCCACGCGTGGGCGGCGAGATTGTCCTGCCACTTCTTCTCGAGGGCGAGGGGTCGGTTGGCGCCGTTGACCGGGATGGGGGTCGAACCGGTGGTGTCCACCCCGATGCCGATCACCGCTTCGGCAGCGAACCCCTCCTGGCCCTCCGCTTCCGCGAGGGCCCCTCTCACCGAGATCTCCAGACCCTCGATGTAGTCCCCGGGATTCTGACGGGCGAGATGGGGGTCACGGGGGTCGAGGAGGATGCCCTGGTCTCCCGAAGGGTAGTCGAAGACGGTCGTCCCGATCTCCCGTCCGTCCGCGCAGTCGAAGACGACGCTGCGGACGGAGTTCGTCCCGTAGTCGATCCCGACGGTGAACGCGCGCTTCATGATTGCTCTCCTGGTCCCACGCCGCGTGCGGCTGCCTGTGCGAAAGGCACGCTAACCCCGGTGGCCGAAGACGTCAAGGACATGACCGCCCGGTCGACCCCGCCGACACGCTGCGTGTAGAGTAGCCTGCGATCTTCAAAGGAGGAGAGCCATGCGCTTTCGATCGGTGGGTGTCGTGTCGGTCGTCCTGTTGCTGGGGCTCGCCGTGGCCTGGGTCGGGGATTCGCGAGGCGCGTCGGGCCACGAGTTCATCAACGTGCCGGGACGCACGGACGACAACCCGTACAGCAATGCGGTTCTCGTCGGCGACACGCTCTACCTCGCCGGGGACATCGGAATCGACCCCGCGATCGGTGCTCCGCCTGCCAAGATCGAGGACGAGGTGCGCCTGGTCATGGACGGCATGAAGGCACGCCTCGAGAGGGTCGGAATGTCGATGGACGACCTCGTGATGGTGGAGGTGCACTGTTCGGACCTCTCCCTCTACGACCGGTTCAACGACGTCTACCGAACGTACTTCAGCGACCATTTCCCGGCCCGGGCCTTCCTGGGTTCGGGTCCCCTCCTCCTGGACGGTCACTTCGAGGTGACAGGCGTCGCCGTCCGACAGTGACTCGGTGGTTCCGGCACCCGACGCGCTCTCCCTACTAGGAGGCTCGGGACACCACCCGTGTGCCGTCCGCGAGGGTGTCGCTCGGGTGGACCACGACCTCCTGGCCGGCCTCGAGGCCTGAGACGACCTGGGCCTCGAGGCCGTTGCGGCGGCCCAGCTCGACGGGCACGAGGCGGGCGCGGCCGGACTCGAGGGCAAAGACCGCCCAGTCGTCTCCCTTCCGGAACAGGCTGCTGGTGGGAACCTTGACGACGTCCTCACCCTGCCAGATCACCACCCGGACCTCGACGCGGTAGCCGTCACCGAGCTTCTCCCAGGCAAAGGCGGGGTCCTCGAAGTCGACGATCACGTTGACCCTTTGCTCCTCGACGCCGAGGGCGGAAATCTTCATGAAGCCCGACGGCTCGACCAGGCGCACGGTGCCCCGAAGCGCCTCGTCGCCACCCCATTGCTCGATCAGGACGGGATCGCCCGGGTCGACCCTCACCGCGTCCGTCGACAGGAGGTCGGAGACGATCTCGAGCCGCCGGGGGTCCCCGAGCTCCAGGAGGGGTTCGCCGGGCTGGACCACGGCTTCGCTCCACCGGTACCGCTTGAACACGACACCGTCGATAGGGGAGCGGATCTCGATGGGCTGCCCCGCCCGCCCGGTGCCGGTGGCCTGCAGGAGGCGAGCCCGGGCCATCTCGAGCTGGTGCTCGGCGCTCGCCATGGCGAACTCGGCGGCGCGAAAGGCCTCCTCCGCGGCCCGGGCCTCCGTCTCGGCCGCGTCGAGCGCCTGCTGGGACACGATCTTCTGGTCGAAGAGCTCTCGGTGGCGCTCGTGCTCGGCCCGGGCGAGCGTGAGAGCGGCCTCGGCGCGCTTCTCCTCGGCCCTGGACCCACCCAGCGTGGCCCGGGCCGCGGCCACCGCGGCCTCCGCCTCGGCCCGGCTCCGGGCGTCGAGCAGGTGGGGGGCGGCCGGGAGGAAGGTGGCGAGAAGGGTCTCGTCCTTGCGGACCGGGTCGCCGGGCTCGAGGGCGATGCGGAGGACCTGACCCGCCACCGGCGCGGAGACGAGGAAGCGGTCGCGGACGCGCGTCTCGCCCTCCTCCTCGACGGTGACCAGGAGCGTGCCGCGCGCGACCGGGGCGAGGTCAACGGGCACGGTCGCGGGCCACAGGGCCATGACGAGAAGGAGCACCACGAAGGCAAGGACGGCGAGCACCTTGCGGTTGCGGAGATGTCGAAGGGGGTTCATGCGTCTACTCCCGGGTCTTGAGGACGGCCACCAGGTCCAGCCGGTCGAGCTTGCGGCGCACGACGAGGGCCGAGACGAGGGAGGCGGCGAGAACGGTGAGAAGCGACCAGGCGATGTTCGGGACGGTGATGACGAGGGGGATGCGGTAGACCTCGCTGTCGAAGCTCATCAGGACCCACTTCGAGAGGGCCCAGCCGACGAACAGGCCGGGCGGGATCGCCAGGAGGGTCAGGAGCGCCAGCTCGCCGAGGAGGATGAGGGAGATCTCGCCGATGGTGAACCCGAGGACACGCAGGCTGGCCAGCTCCCGGCTCCGCTCGCTGAGGGAGATGCGGGCGGAGTTGTAGACCACGCCGAAGGCGATGATCGCGGCGAAGAGGACGTTGAAGGTGGTGATCAGCTCGAAGTTCTGGGCCATGATCTTCCGGAAGGAATCCCGGGCGGCGGCGGTGATCGCCACCCCGGCCACCGCGGGGAGAGCCTTCAGGTGCCGGTAGAGCGTCTGGAGCTCGGCCGGATCGACGAGCACGTGAGCCCCGGAGAGCGAGCCGCCTTCGCGCATGAGTCGGTGCAGCGCGGAGATCTCCATCCAGGCGCTGACGCCCATGGTGTCGTCTACCAGGCCCGCCACCACCGTCTCCCGGACCGGCCGGGCCCCCTCGAGCACCTCGAGGATCACCTGGTCACCGGGCTCGATGGCCAGGACCTCGCCCAGGATCCGGGAGATGAGGAGACCCTCGGGGGGCAGGGTGGGGACGCTGCCGGAGAGCTCGACGATCCGGCTCAGGTCGGGTCCGGCGGGCATGCCCGTCACCGCCAGGTTGCGGTAGCGGTGGCCGTGGCGCAGGCGCACCGGCACCGATCGGAAGGGCTCCACCGTCATCACCCCGGGCAACGACGCGACCTCGTGTCGGGCCCGGGAGGAGACGGGCTCGACGAACGAGACGGTGATGTCCTGGCGCTGGACGAGGGAGAACTGCAGGTCGGCCAGGAGCTCCATGGCGTCGATGAAGACGAAGCCGAAGAGGAGTATCCCGACCGCGAAGGCGATCCCGACGACGGAGGCGGCCGCCCGCCAGGGGGCGCGCTCGACGTTGCGCAGCACCATGCGTGTGGCGTGGGTGAGCCGGCGCCGGATGCGCGGCCGCTCCACCACGCTGATGCGGTAGTGGGCCGGCGGCTCCGGGCGCATGGCCTCCGCCGGGGGCACCCGGATCGCACGCCGCACGGCCAGGATCGCCCCCACACCGCCGGCGGCGAGGGCGATGAGCCCGGCCACCGCCGCGACGTCGACGGAGAGGCGGTAGAGCAGTATGGGGAACCTGAAGTACTGGTTGTAGAGCGAGATCATGCCCGCCCCCATGCGGGCGCCGCCCACGATCCCGATCCCGGCCCCGATGGTCGCGATGACCAGGGCCCACTTCACGTAGTGCCAGCCGATCTCGCGGTTCGTGTAGCCCAGGGCCTTGAGCGCGGCGATCTGCGGGCGCTGGATGGCGAGAGCCCGCGTCATGGCCACGTTCAGCAGGAAGGCGGCGATCCCGAGGAAGATGGCCGGGACCAGGAAGCCGAAGCTCTGCAGCTGCGCGAGCTCGTTGTCGAGGGTCCAGTGCGACATCTGGAGACGGCGCGGGATGGCCCCGATCCCGCCGTAGGGATCGAGGATCCGGTCGAGTCGGGTGATCGCCTCGTCCACCGAGGCCCCGGGCATGATCTGGAGAGCCACGTCGTTGAAGCCGCCCTCCATGTCGAAGGCGGCCCCGAGGGCACGCCTCTCCATCCAGAAGATCCCGAAGCGGCGGTCGTCCGGGATCAGCTCGCCCGGGGGCATGATGTAGACGTACTCCGGGGAGAGACCGAGACCCACGATGCGGAGCTCGCGGCGGTGCCCGTTGATGAGGGCGGCGACGCTGTCGCCGGGCACGAGTCCGTGGGCGTCGGCGAAGACCTCGTTCGCAACCACCTCGTCCGCGCGCCCGGGCTCGATCCAGCGGCCGCGCCGGAGGAAGACGTCGTTGAGGCGGGGGCGTCCCTCGGCGGGGACCGAGATGAGCCGGCCGGTGGCGGGGTCGTCGAAGGCGGGCACGTCGAGGGTGACGTCCGCCACCACCCGCAGGTCGGCTCGGGCCACGCCGGGAATGGCCTCGATCCGGTCCCCGAGGCGCAGGGGCGCCCTCTTGCATCGGGCAAAGACGTCGGCGAAGCGGAAGCGCTCGTAGTAGGCGCTCTGGGTCCGCCGGAGGGAATCGAAGTTCGAGAGGTAGGTGACGTACATGGCGACCCCGGCCGCCACCACGGCGGCAATCGCCAGGGCCTGGCCCTTCATCTCCCAGAGGTCCCGGAAGAGCTTGCGGTCGAGGGCCGGGACGTTCATCACCTCACCACTGGAGCTCCCGGGGAAGGCGCTTCTCCGGGTTCGACTCGATCCCGGCGATGCGGCCGTCGGAGAGCCGGATCACGCGGTCGGACATGGACGCGATGGCGGCGTTGTGGGTGATGACCGCGGTGCAGGTGCCCAGCTCGCGGTTGACCCGCTCGAGGGCCTCCAGCACCACCACCCCGGTGGAGATGTCGAGGGCCCCGGTGGGCTCGTCGCACAGCAGGACCTCGGGTCGCTTCGCGATGGCGCGGGCAATGGCCACTCGCTGCTGCTCGCCGCCGGAGAGCTGAGCGGGGAAGTGGTCGAGGCGGGCGCCCAGGTTCACGATCTCGAGGGCCTCCTCGGGACGCATGGGGTCGTGGACGATCTCGGTCACGAGGGCCACGTTCTCGCGGGCGGTCAGGCTCGGGATCAGGTTGTAGAACTGGAAGACGAAGCCCACGTGACGGCGTCGATAGGCGGTCAGCTCCGCCTCGCCGGCGGCGTGGAGGTCGCGTCCCCGGTAGACCACGTGGCCGTCGGTCGGAGTGTCGAGGCCGCCGAGGATGTTGAGGAGGGTCGACTTGCCGCTTCCCGAGGGTCCGAGGAGGACCACCAGCTCCCCTTCGAAGAGGTCGAGATCCACCCCTCTCAGGGCGTGCACCCTCACCTCGCCCATCTCGTAGACCTTGGTGATCCCCCGGGCCTCGAAGACCACGCCCTCGCCCTGGACGGCGATCGAAGCGGTCACGGTGCGTCCTCGGCCAGGGGGGGAGACACGAGCGCGCGGATGGCCCCGAAGACCACCCGGGAGATGCGCTCGGCCTCTTCGGGCCCGAGCTGTTCCCAGTGGTCGACCATCCAGTGGTCGGCCGCGGCGTCGGCGGCGGTGAGCATGCTGATGAGGAGCTCCTCGGGAAGGTCGTTGCGCACGGTCCCCAGCGCCTGACCGCGGCGCAGGAGGCCTTGCTGAAACGCCCGGGCCTCCTCGAAGATCGCAGCGACCGCTCCCGCCGGCGCGCCTTCCTTGGGGGGATGGTAGGCGAGCTTGCCCACCGCCGTGAGCCAGGGCTCGTCCCGGCACATCGCCACGTTCTGCCCGACGAGCGCCTCGAGGGCGGGCCAGAAGGAGTCCCGGCTCAGGGAGCCCACGTCCAGCTGCTTCTCGGGCGACAACCGCTCCCAGGCCTCGCGAACGACGGTCACGTACAGGTCCGCCTTGTCCTCGAAGTAGTAGTAGAGAGAGGGCTTGCTGACCCCGGCGCCCTCGGCGATCTTCCCGAGGGAGGCCTTCTCGAACCCCTCCGCCGCGAACTCCTGGGCCGCGGCCTGGAGAAGGCGCTGTCGCTTGTCCGGGGCGAGCTTCTCAAAGCGGGTCAGCGGCATCGATCTTCCTCGTTCAATGGATTGAACGATGAGTCTGACTGCTGATTCAGAATATGGGGTTGAATCTCTTGTTTGTCAAGAGGGGCGATTCTCGGGAGGCAGGGCGGGGGAGGCGGCTCACACGGAGCCGGCCCCGGTGGAGGCCGGGGCCGGCGTCGTGGGTGCGTGTTCGTCGTTCGAGGCTAGGTCAGCTTCATCGCTTCCGGATCCCAATCGACGATCCGGTTCTCCCGGTAGGCGAGGTTGGCGATCAGGGCCGGAGCCGCCGCCCGGAAGCCGTAGGCGGCGTTCTCGAGCACCGGCTCCCCCCCCAGCATGGCCCGGAAGAAGATCCGGAAGTGGTCCAGGTGGGAGTCGTACCCCTTCGGTGCCTCGTACTCGATCGTTCCCGACAGCCCGGTGGTCTGCGGAGCCTCGCGGCCCCCGCTCTTCGCCTTCTGCGCTTCGATCCAGGCCTCCTGCTCCGCCTTGGCGAACGTCCTCAGGAGCGACTTTCCGAAGCCTTCCTCGTCCACCTTGGCGGTCCGGGAAAGGGTGATCTTGTTGCCGCTGAGGGACATCTGCCCCTCGTCCCCGATCAGCTGGAAGACGGGGCCGTGTCCGCCGTCGGCGAAGTTGGCGCCGAGCTGAAGCGTGAAGGCCGGGTGGGAGTCCGTCTCCGGATACTCGAACAGGCCCAGATGGAGATCCGGCACCTCCCGGTCGAGCCAGAAGCGCACACCTCCAGTGGCCATTCCCTTCACCGGGCCCTTCGAGTCGATGATCCGGTGCAGCGTCGTGAAGCGGTGGACGTACATGTCTCCCGCGACTCCGGTCCCGTAGTCCCAGTACTTCCTCCAGCGGAAGAAGCGCTGAGGGTCGAAGGGGCGCTTCGGGGCATCGCCGAGAAACCTCTCCCAGTCGATGGTCTCCGTCGAGGCATCGGTGGCCATCGGCCACTCCCAGGCGCCGAGGGCGTCGTTCCGGCTGATCAGTATGGTGACCATGTTGAGCTTGCCGATGGCGCCGCTGCGGTAGAGCTCCCGGGCCTTCTCCGTCACCACCGAGCTGACCGGCTGGCTCCCCACCTGGAGGACCTTGCCCGTCTCCTTCTCGGCGGCCACGAGGGCGGCGCCCTGCTCGATCTTCTGGACCATGGGCTTCTCGACGTAGACCGCCTTGCCTTTCTCGAGAGCAGCAATGGCCAGCTTCTGGTGCCAGTGATCCGGTGTCGCGATGATCACCGCGTCGACGTCGTCACGGTCCAGGATCTCCCAGCAGTCCCGGGTCGTGTGCACGTCGTCGCCGAACAGCTCCCGGGTCCGCTGGAGCCGTCCGTCGTAGCAGTCGGCGACCGCCACCAGCTCGACTCCCGGGACCATGAGCGCCGTGTTGGTGTCGTTCAGGCCCATCATCCCCAGACCGATCGTCGCGATCTGGATCCGGTCGTTGGGCGAGGTCGCGGCCTCGGCCGAGCGCAGGATCGACGGAGCCAGGGTGGAAACGAGTGCCCCTGCCGACGCCGTCCTGAAGAAGTCGCGGCGCGAGGTCTTTGGTGAGTCGGTCATCACGTCCTCCTAGGTTTCGACTCTCATCTTACGTCGGCTGGGTGGCGAACCGCGACCGCCACATCGAAGCGAAACCTTCCGGGGAGTCGGGCTTGCGTCGAGCGGACCGACCGGACAATACTCGCTGGTTCGCAGGAAGGGGGAGGGGCGACCCGCAGCGCGCTCCGACGGTGCGGCGGCACCATGCGCTCCGTCGGCACCCGCGGCCGCTTCGACCGCGAACGCCACCCCTGGCACCAGACGTACCTGGCCCGGGGCACCGATCAGGCAGGCAACGACCATGGCGACCCGACGCGCAGCTACCCCGACCTCGTCGAGCCGCGCAAGCGAGCCCTCGCCGGCCACTGAGACGCTGCCGCTGCGCACCGACGCGGAGGGGCTCGCCCGGGCCCTCGCCTTCACCGAGGCCCACCGGGCCCTCGCCGGCGTCTCGGCTGCGGCGCGGGAGGCCGCGTGCCTCGCCGCCCAGTTCCCGGCCATCCTTCTCCCCATCGAGGACGCCGACCTCGTGGCCGGACGCTACCGCCACGCCCCCATCGGGTTCAGCCCCGAGCCCGGAGGCTTCGGCTACTACTGCGACGAAGACGCGATGCGCCGGGCGGCGGTCGGGGCCAGCGAGGCAACCCGGGAAGAGGTCGACGAGGCGCTGACGTACTGGAGGGGGCAGACGACGTCCCAGAAGGTCCGGAGCGCCTTCGGGCCCGCGCTCGCGGCCGCCCTGCCCAGCGACGACTGGTGCGGCGTGCCGGGGATCGCCTTTCCTCTCTACCGCCTCGCCGGCGTCTTCCTCGACCTCGAGAAGCTCGTCGGCCTTGGCCTTCCGGGTCTCCGGGCCGAGGTGGAGGCCGCAGGGGAGAGAGGGGCCGGCCGAGAGTGGGTCGCGGGCATGGCCGGCGCCCTCGATGTCGTGGGCGAAAGCTGCCGCTTCTACGCCGGGCAGGCCCGTGAGCTGGCGGAGCACGCAGAGAGCGAGCGCGGGGTCGACCTGCTCGAAATGGCCGAGTCCCTCGATCACGTGGTGGCGGCGCCTCCCGAGACCCTCCGGCAGGCCCTCCAGCTCGCCTGGATCTACACCCTCGTCGCCGGCGTCCACAACTACGGTCGCATGGACGTGGTCTTCGGGCCCTTCCTGGCCCGCGACCTCGAGTCGGGTCGCCTGGATGAAGAGCAGGCCCTGGCTCTCCTGGAATCCCTGTGGCGTCTGATGGCTGCTCGCCGCACCGTCTACAACGGCCGCGTGGTCATTGGAGGCGCCGGGCGGTCCGACCCCGGCCCCGCCGACCGCTTCGCCCGCCTGGCCCTGGAGGCCACGCGGAGAGTGAACGAGATCGAGCCTCAGCTGACCTTCCGCTTCGACCGCGACACCGACCCGGGCCTGATGAAGGTCGCCTACGACGTCATTGGCGCCGGCCGCACCTTTCCCATGCTCTACAACGACGACGTCAACGTCCCTGCGGTCGAGAGCGCCTTCGGCGTGCCCCGCGAGGAGGCCGAGCAGTACGTGCCCCTCGGGTGCGGGGAGTACGTCCTCGAGCACCGCTCCCTGGGGACACCCAATGGGGTCATCAACCTGCTCGAGGGACTCAACCACGCGATTCACGACGGACGGGGAGTCGAGGGTTGCGCGACCTTCGAAGACCTGTGGGACGCCTACCGGGCGCGGGTCGAGCCCCGGGTGGCGGCCCTCGCCGAGCAGGAGGCGCTGACGTATCGAGTGCTGGCCGGGGAGGCGCCGATGCTCCTTCCCGGCCTCCTCTTCGACGATTGCCTGCAGAGAGGCCGGCCCCTCCTGGAGGGAGGCGCCCGCTACCTCGGGGGGACGCTGGAGACCTACGGCAACATCAGCGTGTCGGACAGCCTCGGCGCGATCCGCGACGTCGTGTTCGAGCGCGGGCTGGTGACCCCCACCCGTCTCGTCGAGGCCCTGGCCGCCGACTTCGAGGGCTTCGAGCACGAGCGGAGGCTCCTCCGCGAGGCCCCGAAGTACGGCAACGACGACGACCGCGCCGACGCCATGGCGGTCCGGGTTCACGAGCACGTGTGCCGCGTGACCGCGGCCCAGGCGGCGCGGGTCGGGCTGGACAGCTACCTGGTGGTCATCATCAACAACCACGCCAACAGCGTCCTCGGGCGTCACACCGGGGCCTCGGCCGACGGCCGCCGGGCCGGCGAGCCCATGAGCAACGGCAACAACCCGGCGAGCGGGAACGACCGCGCGGGGGTGACGGCCTTCCTGCGTTCGCTCCTCAAGCTCGAGCCGTCGCTCCACGCCGGGGCGGTGCAGAACATGAAGTTCGGCCGGGAGATGTTCGGCCCGCGCCGCCCGAAGCTGGAGGCGCTGCTGGGCACCTACTTCGACGAGGGCGGGGCCCAGGCCATGATCACCGTCGTGGGTCGCGAGGACCTGGAGGCGGCCATGCGCGAGCCCGAGAAGTGGGGCCACCTGATGGTCCGGGTAGGCGGGTTCTCCGCGCGGTTCGTGGAGCTGTCGCCCACCGTGCAGCGGGAGATCCTGGAGAGGACCCTCAATTGAGCGATCCCTCCCCGACCTCGGAGTCGGCCGGCGTCGGGTCCGAGGCCCGGGGGATGGTCTTCGACATCCAGCGGGCCGCGATGCACGACGGACCGGGCATCCGCACCGCCGTCTTCCTCAAGGGGTGCCCCCTCCGCTGCCAGTGGTGTCACAACCCGGAGTCCTGGTGCGCCGCCCCCGAGCTGTCCTTCGCGCCCGAGGCCTGCACTCGCTGCGACGACTGTGTCCCGATCTGTCCCCACGGAGCGCACCAGCCCGGGGACGGCGGTCACGTCTTCCTGCGGGACCGCTGCCAGGCCTGCGGGGAGTGCGTGGAGGCCTGCGACCACGGTGCCCTGGCTCTCGTCGGCGCGGAGAGGACGGTCGCCGAGGTGATGGACGTGGTGGAGCGCGACCGCGCCTTCTACGAGCGCTCCGGAGGCGGTCTCACCGTCTCCGGCGGAGAGCCCCTGGCGCAGGCGTCGTTCACCCTGGCCCTCCTCGCCGTCGCGAAGGAGCGGGGCATCCACACCTGCCTCGACACCTCAGGCGCCGGGTGCGCGGCTGACCTCGAAGCGCTACTGCCGGTGACCGACCTTGTCCTCTTCGACTACAAGGCAACGGGCCCCGCGACACACGTGTCCCTCACCGGGGGGGACGGCGTGGCCCTGCGCGTGCACCTGGAGCGGATCGTCGCCTCGGGGATCCCGGTGATCCTCCGGGCGCCCCTCGTCCCCGGGGTCAACGACTCGGACGCCCACCTCGACGCGATCGCCGAGCTCGCGGCGCGGCACACCCTCGCCGGGGTCGAGGTCATGCCCTTCCACACGCTGGGTCGCGACAAGAGGCGCCGCCTCGGGCGACCCGAGGGTCCCGAATGGCCCCCCGCCAGCTCCGCCCAGTGCCGGACCTGGGTCGAGGCCCTGGCCGCGCGGGGCTGCGAGGCCCGCCCGGGCTGAGAGCGGGGCTAGCGGATGGCGAGGGCGGGATCTCCGAGGAGCTGGTAGACGGCGAGGAGCCCGGGCCTCGCGCCCGACTCGAGAAAGGCGGCCTGGGCGGCCACGAGGGCGTCCCCCAGTCGCTCGTGCCGTCCCGACACGATCTCGGAGACGAAGGCCTCGTGGTAGACGCGGGCGGCGTGGTGGAGGCTCAGCGAGGAGGGCGAGAAGGCGGCGATCACGCCCCGGTCCTCGGCCTTGAGGAGCTCTTCGGCCAGGCTGTTCATCCCGGTGGGGAGGGTGAAGTAGCCGTTCAGGCAGTCCATGGTGAGCAGCAGGGGCTGCTGGGGCTGGGGAGAGAGGTTGGGGACGTCCCTGATGTTGAAGACGTTCTCGGAGGCCCAGAGGGCGATGGCGCCGTGGCCGAAGTAGCTGTAGAGAGAGGAGCCGCGGTCGAAGCTGTCGAGGATCGCGCTTCGCGTCCCTCCTCCCAGGCGGCTCAGGTAGAGGCGTTCCGGGTTGCGGCCGGCGAGCACGGTCTGGGCCAGTCGCTCGGCGTCGCCTTCGAAATCCCCTCCTCGGTCGGAGTTGTCGGCCACCACCACCGCGCGACCCGAGAGGTCGAAGCCCGAACGCTCCCAGGTCAGGACCTTCTGGACGAGGGCCCGGGCCTGCTCGAGGTCCTGGGCGGGGAGCCGGCCGAGGGCAAGGTCGGGCAGGAGGTCATCACCGTTGACCGCGGCGTACGCCGGGTCGGAGACCGTCCACATGTAGGCGTCCCGGACCATGTAGGGCGGGACCTGGTTCGCCACGCCGGTGCCCAGGTCGTCCTTGAAGTCGTACGTCGCGTCCCCGAGGAGCAACACGTAGCGTGGCCCGAGCTCCCAGTGGTGGTAGGCGTAGGTGAGGAAATCGCGGAGGGCCTCGGGACTCTCCTCACCGAAGCCGAAGTCGTCGTAGACGTCTTCGGTGGCCACGGCGCGGGACTCCAGGCCCTGGCTGCGACGATGCTCCAGCAGGGGCTCGGCGGCCACCAGGAGCTCGCGGGGGCCCACCACCAGGTAGTCCCCGCGGTTCGCCTCGTCCCGCAGCGTGCTCGGGGCGGCCCGCCTCACCTCGGGACGCCGCAGCGCTTGGGGCGAGACCACGAGGTACTCCCGCCCGGCCTCGGCCGCGAAGCTCACGCCCGAGGCCGTCGGCACGGCTCCCTCGAGCCAGTGCGGGGAGGTGTCGGTGGTGTCCAGCACCAGGGTTCCAGGGTCCACTCCCTCGACCGTGGCCGTGCCCCGGTCCGGGAAGCGACCGGCCAGCGTTCCCGCCTGCGCCACCATCGCGCGGGGATAGCTCACCGCGAAACGGTCCAGAATGACCAGGGAGTAGGAGGCCTCGGTGTCGCCCAGGTTCGTGATCTCGAGGCTGTTCTCACCCTCTCGCAGCACCGTGAGCCCCAGGGTGGCTTCGAGCGCGTACGGGTGCTTCCCGTCCCAGCTCGCCTCGGCCACCTCCTGGCCGTTGACCGACACCCGTACGTGATGGTCGGGATCGGCGGGGTAGTCGCTCCCGCCCTGCAGCCACAGCTCGAGCCGCCCCGGCTCGGACGCATCCACGCGGCTGCTCACCGGGAATGCATAGCTCCTCGTGCGGCGTGAGGGGATGTAGTCCCACAGCCACCGGTCCGGTGCACTGAAGAGCGTGGGCTGGTAGAGCCGGTTCATCTCGAGCTCGTCGCGCTGCCAGTACCAGGACAACGCGCCGCCCGCCGGCGCGGCCGAGGCGGTCGGCATCGGGACCCCGTCGCCGCCCAGCGACAGCTCGTAGACGGCCTCGCTCCCGTAGGGATTCAGGGTCCCACCCTCGCTCTCGAAGAAGAGCACCGAGCCGGGGCCGAAGCGTCTCCCCTCGGGCTCTACGTGGAAGGCCACCGCCTCGCCCCGGTGACTGAGGGAGACCTCGGACAGGCTCCACCCGCGGCCCGCGGACACCTCCTCGAACCGGACTCCATAGAGGCCCGGCTCCTCGACCGCGAGGCGCGCCACGACGCCTTCCCCCCCGCGCTCCGGGCGACCACGGTCCGCCCGACCCCGAGCGCCGCCGAGGGCTCGCTCGCCCGTCTCACGCCCCGCGAACACCAGCTTCACGCGAAGCCGCCGGGCCAGCAGAAGCCGGCCGGCGCTGCGGTCCCAGCGCAGAGGGGCCAGCTCGAGCTGGGCCTTCTTCTCGTCGCCCTGGAAGGCCGTGCCCACGACCCGCGCCGCTTCCCGGGGGTGAAGGCCCGCCGCCTGGAAGGCCCGTCCCGCGGGACGGCGCCGCACCCCGGGATGCAGCGTCCCATCCTCCGCTTCCCACACCTCCGGTGCGCCCGTGACCGCGGGCCGCAGGCCGTCGAAGGCCACCACGTCGTCTCCCACGACGGAGGCGAGCTTGACCTGTCGTCCCGCCACCGCCGCGAGCCACGCCCGACGCATGGGGAGCGCCGGGGCCCCGGGTTCGGGCCTCTCCTCGAAGCCGGGGATGGACAGCCACACCCCGCCCTCGGAGTCCGGATGAGCCCAGAAGCCTCCGGTCTGAAGCTCGACGACCACGTGCTCCGGGCCCCGCTCGGTCACGCTCAGCGACGTCGTCTCGGGCTCCCCGAAGACCATCCACGATGCGGCGGCCGGCTCGGGATTCTCGGCCTCGCCGGGCTCGCGCTCCGCTTCCTCGGTCGCGACCGGGGCCGGCACCGCGGGCTCCGGGGTCGCCGAGACCGGACCGTGGCGCTCGGTGCGACCCGAGGTCTCCACGTCCTCGAGCTGGTAGAAGTAGGTGACGCCGTTCAGGAGACCCGTGTCGCGATACCCGTAGCGCGCCCCCTCCGGGGACGAGCCCAGGCCCGGGATCAACGACGACGTGATGCGCTCCCAGGGTCCTGACTCCGACGACGACCGGTAGAGGTGGAAGCCCAGGTTCTCCAGCTCGGAGCCGGTCTGCCACTCCAGCTCGACCGAGCCATCCGACCCCGTCGCCACGAACTCCACCAGCTCGACCGCGGTTGTCGCGGTGGGGGCGAACTGGACCACGAACCAGCCCACGTCGCAGGCGTCGGCGGTGTTGTTTCGGTCCATGGTGATGAAGGTCGGCGCCAGGTCCATGGTCACCGAGCAGACGCCGATGATGTCGTCCCCTCCGAAGGGAGACGCCCCCATGTTCTGCCCGCCCACCGGCTGCACCGAGGCGAAGGCCACCGCGCCGCTCGGGTCGACCGTCCTTCCCCCGAGAGCCACGAGCGTCTGCGAGGCCCCGGCTGCGAAGCTGGCGTTCCCCCGCAGCACCTCGGAGCCGTCCCGGAGCTCCACCACCTGCCACACGATCTCGTCGATGTCGTCGTTGTTTCCCGCGATGCTCCGGTCGATGCGGAGGGTCGTCGCGTCGACGAGTCGGGCCCGGAGCATCCGGGCCCCCACGTCGAGACCGCTCCCCGAGGTCTGGTAGCCGACCAGGGCGAACGTCGACGAGGTGTCCACGGCCACCGGCAGGGTGACGTCGACGGAGAGGGCCCCGGAGAGGAGCGAGGTGGCCCCCTTCTGAACGCGGATGTCCGCCGGATCCGTGAACTCCACGACCTGCCAGGAGATCCAGATCCCCGCCCGGGCCGTGTCCGTCCGGAACTGGAGGCTCGAGGTGCTGGTCAGCTCCCCGGAGATCGGGTCGTCGCCGTCCCAGTTCTGATGGTTGGCGGCGGGGGTCTTGGACCAGGTCACGAAGGCCTGGTCGACCCCGGCCACCGCGGTGATCGGGACGTTGATGGTGGTGGCGGTCTGCTCCACCTCGCCCCGCTGCACGTTCACCCCCGAGGAGAACTCGGCCACGTACCAGTGGATGGAGATGGGCGATGTCTCGTTGGTGACCCGGACGAACTCCAGGGTGCTCGGTCCGGCGAGCCTCCCGCGGACCATGGAGCCCACCGGCCGGCCGACGCTGTGGCGGGTCTGGAAGAACAGGATCGACTGGGCGGGGGCCACCGGGGTGGGGAGGGTCACGGTCACGGTGCC
>JAJDNS010000108.1 GCA_022340585.1 Acidobacteriota bacterium | reverse complement strand
TTCTTGACGGCCTTCCGGACCTTCTTCTTGGCGGCCTTCTTCTGCGCCGGTGTCATCTTGGAGATCTTCTTCTTGGCGGCCTTCTTCAGCACCTTCCGGCCCTTCTTGGTCTTTGCGAGCTTCTTGACGACCTTCTTCTTCTGCGTCTTGGTCAGCTTCTTCTTCGCGGGCATTCAGTCAATCCCCCCTTTCAGTCCACGGTCTGGACAGCGAAGACCCCACCCTTCAACATCTCGGGTCTCAATGGGCTTCGCATACTACCGGTAGGGTAGGGAGCCCCCCTACCCCTGTCAAGCGGTTTTGCCCCACCATTCTCGGCCATGCTCCACAGGTGGAGGGGGTTACGCTGTGGAAAGAGGTGTGGAAATCGCTCAAACGCGCTCCTGGAGCCAATTTACGGCGGCAACTCCCTCGAAGATGCTGTGGTTCAGGGCCTTCCGAGGAGCATGACACGAGGGCATTGCTTCTGAGCGAGACGCACGCCTCTTATATATTAAATTGAATACAAGGCCTTCCCACTGCGGTGCGGTGGAAGGAGTTGCGCCCGGGGTTGGCCCCGCGACCGCCGTCGTGGCCTCGGGAGGGGTTGTTGGCCGCGGGAACGGCCCTTCCCATACGTTCTTGTATAGGTCTCAGGGCCCGTAGTCGGTGCGGAGCCGGGCGCGCCTGGAGTGCCGGTCGAGGGCGAGGGCCACGAGGCGGTCGAGCAGCTCGGCGAAGGGAAGGCCGGAAGCTTCCCACAGCCGCGGGTACATGCTGATCGACGTGAACCCCGGCATGGTGTTGATCTCGTTGACCAGCATCCTCCCGCTGGACCGCTCCAGGAGGAAGTCGACTCGGGCGAGCCCGCAGGCGTCGACGGCCCGGAAGGCAGCCACACCGAGCCGGCGGATCTCCCGGGTCGTGGCGGGGTCCAGCGGAGCCGGGATCAGAAGCTCGGTGCGGCTGTCGTCGGCGTACTTCGAGTCGTAGTCGTAGAACTCGCGGTCCGGGACGATCTCGCCGACCGCCGAGGCCTCGGGATCGTCGTTGCCGAGGACCGCGACCTCGACCTCCCGCGCATCCACGCCCTCCTCGACGACGACCTTCCGGTCGTACTCGAAGGCCGCGTCGAGGGCCACGCCGAACGCCTCGGCCGAGGCCGCGCGGCCCACGCCCACGCTGGAGCCGAGGTTCGCGGGCTTGACGAAGACGGGCAGGCCGAGGGCGTCGAGGGTCTGCCTCTCCTCGAGGGGATCGCGGGCGAGAAGCACGCGGTACTCGACCTGGGGCAGACCGTCACGGGAGAACAGGGCCTTCATCATCGCCTTGTCCATCGAGACCCCGGAGGCGGCCACGCCCGCGCCCACGTAGGGCACCGCAGCCAGCTCGAACAGACCCTGCACCGAGCCATCCTCGCCGTAGGGGCCGTGGAGCACCGGGCAGAACACGTCGGGACGGGCGAGCTCGGCGGCGTCGGTGAGGCGCCGCAGCCTCCCGCCGTCGGTGGGGCTCGGGGTGAGGAACACGGGCTCTCCGCCCGATCCCTCCGGCCGCGGGCCCGGCTGCAGCAGCCAGCGTCCCGCCCGGTCGATGAGGACGCAGAGGACGTCGTGCCGCTGGGCGAGGCCCCGGGCAACGGACTCCGCCGAGCGGAGGCTCACCTCGTGCTCGCCCGAGCGGCCCCCGAAGAGCACGGCAACCCGGAGTCGCGCGGTCATCCTGACCGGGAGTCTACGACGAAACCACGCCCAGCTATACTCCGACCCGTCATGGCGGGCTTCTCCTTCTCGGTCCTGGCCCGTGACGGGCGTGCCCGTCTGGGCCGGCTCGTGACGCCCCACGGCGAGGTGGAAACTCCGGTCTTCATGCCGGTGGGCACCGCGGGGGCGGTGAAAGCGGTCCTCCACCGCGACCTCCGCGAGATCGGTGCCCGGATCCTCCTGGCGAACACCTACCACCTGATGCTGCGCCCCGGAGACGAGCTGGTGGCGGCCCTGGGAGGGCTGCGCGGTTTCACCGGCTGGGAGGGACCCTTCCTGACCGACAGCGGGGGATACCAGGTGTTCAGCCTCGCGTCGCTCCGAAAGCTCGACGAGGACGGCGCGCGCTTCCAGAGCCACATCGACGGGAGCGCCCACCTGCTGAGCCCCGAGCGCTCGATGCAGATCCAGGCCAACCTCGGGGGCGACATCGCCATGGCGTTCGACGAGTGCCCTCCCGCCGACGCCCCCCGGGACGTGGTGGCCGAAGCCACGGCGCGGACGACCCGCTGGGCGCGCCGGTGCCGCGCGGCTCACCGGGGGCACGGCCAGGTGCTGTTCGGGATCGTTCAGGGTGGCGTCGCGCTGGACCTGCGGGAGCGGAGTGCTCGGGAGCTGATCGACCTCGACTTTCCCGGCTACGCGATAGGGGGCCTTTCGGTGGGAGAGCCCCGCCACGAGCGCGACCGCGTCCTCGATCACCTCGACCCCATTCTTCCCGGCGATCGGCCCCGGTACCTCATGGGAGTGGGGACGCCGGAGGACCTCATCGAGTCAGTGGCCCGAGGAGTCGACATGTTCGACTGCGTCCTGCCCACCCGGAACGCCCGCAACGGGCAGCTGTTCACCCGCCACGGTCGCCTCTCGATCCGCAACGCCCGCTACCGCGACGACCCCCGGCCACCCGACCCGGACTGCCGCTGCCCCACCTGCCGCACCGCGAGCCGGGCCTATCTACGGCACCTGCACCGGAGCGGCGAGATGACCGCGGCCACCCTGATGACTCTCCACAACCTGTTCTTCTACCTTGACATCATGGAGGGCTTACGACAAAGTATCCGTTTGTGCCGTTTCGAGGAGTACCGGAGGAGCACACTTCGGTCCCTCGCGGCCACGGAGCAGAACGGGTCGTCGCGCGACACCCGCTGAGGTCGCCCTCGATCCCCTCGCTCGAAGGCGCAAGACCCCGGGTCAGCTGATCGCACCCTTTAACGGAAGCAGGACGTCAATGGCCGATCTCCGCATCCTTCTCGCTCTCGCCGGGCCCGCCCGGGACGGGGAGCCCAACCCCATGGCCAGCCTCGTGATGATGGGGCTGATCTTCGCGGTCTTCTACTTCGTCCTCATCCTCCCGATGCGTCGCAAGCAGAAGAAGCTCGAAGGACTCGTCCAGCAGCTCAAGGCCGGAGACAAGGTCGTGCTGAACTCGGGCATCTTCGGCACCATCGTGGGCGTCGAGGACGACGCCTTCCAGCTCCGCATCGACGACAAGACCAGGATCAAGGTCCTGAAGAGCGCGGTGTCCGGCCTACAGCCCACGCCCGGCGCACCAACGGAGAAGTGATGTCCCCCGATCTCCAGAACCCCGTCATTCTGTGGCTCCTGCTCTGCGCCGCCCTCGCCGGGCTCACCTACGCCTTCGTCCGCCCGGAGCTCCGGGTGCGGGCCGTCGCCTACGGCGCTTTCCTGCTGGCCTGCGCAGTGATGATCTGGCCCCCGTACGAGCGCAACGGCGAGCCGGGCAAGATCCAGCTCGGCCTCGACCTGCGGGGCGGCATCCACCTGGTCCTCCAGGTGGTGATCGACGACGCCTTGAACGCCACCGTGGACGACGCGGTCACCACCGCCCGCGACCAGGCTTCCCGACAGGGCATCGAGTACGAGTCCGCCCAGCGTGTCGACTCCACCTCATTCGAGGTGGTGGGGGTGGAGCCGGCACGGGGCAAGGACATGCGCGACCTCCTGCGCGACTACTTCCGCGACGGCTGGGAGGTCCGCGAGGCGGGCGAAGGCCGCTTCCTGGTCGAGATGACCGATGTCTACCAGAAGCAGCTGGCCGACCAGACAGTGGAGGAAGCCAAGCGCACCCTCGGGCGCCGGGTGGACACTCTCGGGGTCGCCGAGCCGGTCATCGCCCGGCAAGGCAGCACCGGCGACCAGATCCTGGTGCAGCTGCCCGGGGTCACCGACGTCGAGCAGGCAAAGAGGATCATCAAGACCACGGCCCAGCTCGCCCTGCGGCTGGTGGAGGACTCTGCGACCAGCGAGGAGACGCTCCTCCAGAGCCACGGCGGTCGGGTCCCGGACAACATGGAGATGCTCACCGGGGCGGGCGCCGAGCCCGGCCAGCGCGTCTACTACCTGCTCCGTCGGGAAGCGCTCGCCACCGGGCGCGACCTGAAGAACGCCCGAGTCGGGGTCGACGAGTCCAACCGGCCCCAGATCAACTTCACGTTGAACCCCACGGCCACCGACCGCTTCTCGCGGGAGACTGGCCGCAACATCGGCCGCCAGCTCGCGGTCGTGCTCGATGGCAGCGTCTACACTGCCCCCACGATCCAGAGCAAGCTCGGCGCCGACAACCGCATCACCGGCACTTTCACCACCCAGGAGGCAGACGAGCTCGCCAAGATCCTGCGGGCGGGGGCGCTCCCGGCCACCCTCCGCTACCTCCAGGAGCTCACCGTAGGGGCCTCCCTCGGTCGCGATTCCATCCGGGACGGGGTTCGGGCCTCGATCGCGGCCATGGCCTTCATTGCCCTCTTCATGCTCGCGTACTACCGGCTCTCGGGGGTCAACGCCGTCATCGCGCTGAGCGCCAACCTCCTCATCGTTCTCGCCGCTCTCGCCTACTTCGGGGCCACCCTGACCCTTCCCGGGATCGCGGGAATCATCCTCACCGTCGGGGTCGGCGTCGACACCAACGTGCTCGTCTTCGAGCGCATTCGGGAGGAGCTGCGCAACGGCAAGACCGTGCGCATGGCCGTCCAGAACGGCTTCGAGCGCGTCTTGACCACCATCGTGGACACGCACATCACCGGGCTGATCGCCGCCGCGTTCCTGTTCCAGTTCGGGACCGGACCGATCAAGGGCTTCGCGGTCACCCTGGTCATCGGTCTCGTGGCCAACGTCTTCGCCTCCTTCTTCCTGAGCAGGTTTCTCTTCGATTGGGTTCTCGGCAAGCGCCACATCGAGAAGCTGAGCATCTAGGGGGCAGCCATGGAGATCCTCAAGAAGGCCGATTTCGACTTCCTGGGCCGGGCGAAGTATGCCTTCGTCCTCAGCGGGCTCCTGGTCGCCGCCGGAATCTACGTGGTCGCCAGCGGCCAGATCCGGTACGGCGTGGAGTTCTCCGGCGGGACCCAGCTCATTCTGCAGTTCCAGTCCCACCCGGATATCCAGAAGATCCGGGATGCCGTCGAGAAGGCGTCGCCGGGCTCGGTGATCCAGACCTTCGGAGAACCCGAGGACAACAAGGTCCTCCTCCGTCTCGCCCTCGATGCCGACGACACGGACCTCGACGCCCCCGCCCGCTCCGCTCTCGCCACCCTCGCCGACTCGTACGGCGACAACCCGGTGATCGAGTCCTCGTCGGAGATCGTGGGCCCCATCGTCGGGGCTGAGCTCCGGCGCAAGGCCATCCTCCTGGTCAGCCTGGGCCTGCTGTTCCAGCTCATCTATCTCGCCGCTCGCTTCAAGGGTGGGATCTGGGGCCTGGGTGCGGCGATCGCGGCGCTCCACGACGTCATCGTCGCCCTCGGGATTCTCAGTTTCTCCGGCTACGAGGTCACCCTCAACGTGATCGCGGCCCTCCTCACCCTGGTCGGCTACAGCGTCAACGACACCATCGTCATCTTCGACCGCGCCCGTGAGAATCTCGGGCAGCGCCGCAAGCTCTCCATGACCGAGCTCCTCAACAACTCGATCAACCAGACCCTGAGCCGGACCCTGATCAGCAGCGGGACCACCCTCCTCGCCCTCCTGGGGCTGTACCTCCTCGGCGGAGACGTCCTGCGCGGCTTCAGTTTCGCTCTCGTCGTGGGTATCATCGTCGGCACCTACTCGACGATGTTCATCGCGGTGCCGCTGGTGGACTGGTGGTACCGTCGGAAGGCGAAGTCGGCCGGTCAGTAGCCCATCACATCATTTCACGCCCCGCCCGGAACCAGGCGCCCAAGACGGTCGTTCCCTCGTACGAGGGGTTCTTACGCGGTGCTAAGATGTTCGAGATGACCGGTCCGGACCCGGAAAAGGCTCCGTCCCGCAACCTGGGAGCCATCGATGAGGACAAGCTCTTTGCGGGCAACCTCGTCACGTCCGTTCCGAAGGCCCGCGGCCGCCTGTGGCGGATGCTGGGCAGCTCCTCCATCGCCCACGTCGTCGCCGCTCTCCTTCTCATCTTCGTCCCGATCTTCGCGCCCCCCGAGCTCCCGGAGCAGGTCGACTACGTCCGCGCCCTGCTCTACGACCCGCCGCCCCCGCCGCCGCCGCCGCTTCCCAAGGGGACGAAGATGAGGGAGGAGCCGGTGGAGCCCGAGCCTCCGAAGCCGGTGGTCGAAGAGCCCCAGGAAGAGCCCGAGTTCACCGCCCCGATCGAGCCCGAGACCCCCACGGAGGTGGCTGAGCTCAGGCCCGAGGACACCGTGAGCCCGGAAGACCAGTTCGGCAGCGAGTTTGGCAGCGACTTCGGGGTCCCCGAGGGGATGGAGGAGGGCGTCGAGGGGGGTGTCGTGGGCGGTATCCCCGGGGGGGTGCTGGGCGGTGTGCTGGGTGGCACCGGGACGGGTCCGGTGATGGACTACGACCGCGGCCCCCGGCCCATCAAGACCACGCGGCCCGTCTATCCCCAGGAGGCCTTCGTCAAGAAGGTGGAGGGGCAGGTTCTCATCGAAGCCACCATCGACTCCACCGGCCGAGTCATCCGGGCCCGGGTCATCCAGTCCGTCCCGATGCTGGACGCGGCCGCGCTCCAGTGCGTCTACCAGTGGCTGTTCGAGCCCGCGATCAAGAACGGCCGCCCTGTCCCCACGATCATCCACGCCCCCGTCACCTTCCGCATCTACTGAGCTCTCCCGGTGGCCAGGCCGGGAACCCCCGCCCCATCCGGTGTGTCCAAGTGTATGCTGATGGCCGCGAGGGGCCGGGGAGGGCGAGTCGTCTTGACACCCCCAAAAACGCAGGGATAGAATCCGGTTCTCTTGCCGAAACGACACTCTCCTTATGTCAAAGTGTAGAGGCGCAGGATGGAACAAAGGCTCTTTGAAGACCTGATCGACTCCGATATGTCGGCGCACAGGACGAATCAGGCCAAGACCTGGCCCGTGTCGCTCGTCCTCCATATGGTGATCGCCGCCGCAATCATCATCGTGCCGATTCTGCAGATCGGCCTGCTGCCCGAGCCGGCCTCGGCAGTGAAGGCCTTCTTCGTGGAGCCGATGTCGGCTCCTCCGCCTCCGCCACCGCCCCCGCCACCCGCCCCGCAAGCGGCCCGCCCCCGGCCAGTGGCCCCCCAGCCGGTCCAGATGGACCAGGACGCGTTCGTGGCCCCCGTCGAGGTCCCCCAGGAGATCATGCCCGAGGAAGGCCTGGACCTGGGCGTCGAGGGCGGAGTGACCGGTGGTGTGGAAGGTGGCGTCCCCGGCGGCGTGGTCGGAGGAGTCGTGGGCGGCCTTCCCGACGCCCCACCGCCGCCCCCCCAGAAGGCGATCCGTGTCGGTGGCCAGATCAAGGAGCCCAAGAAGCTCAAGCACGTGGCCCCGGAGTACCCCGACATCGCGAAGCAGGCTCGAGTGCAGGGCGTCGTCATCCTCGAGTGCACCATCTCGCCCCAGGGCAAGGTGACCGATGTCAAGATTCTCCGTGGCATCCCGCTGCTCGACCAGGCCGCTGTGAGCGCCGTCCGGCAATGGGTCTACACCCCGACTCTCTTGAACGGAGTCCCCGTTCCCGTCATCATGACCGTCACCGTCAACTTCAAGCTCTCGTAGGGCCGAGAGCACCACTCACAGTCCAGGAGGACGCAAGATGCAGTTCGATTTGAGGTCCATGGCCGAGCACATGGGCGGCGTCGCATGGGCCGTCGTCATCGTGCTCTTCATCATGTCCATGTACTCGATCGCCGTGATGATCGAGCGCTACTGGACCTACTCCCAGGCGACCAAGCAGTCCAGGAAGTACGCCCCCGAGGTGGCTCGCTACCTCAAGCAGGGGAAGATCAAGGAAGCCATCGACATCTCCGACGGCAAGCAGTTCAAGCAGTCCCACCTGGCCAAGGTGCTCAAACCCGGTCTCCAGGAGTGGCAGTATCAAGTCGAAACGGGTGAAGCCGAGAAAGACCGCGAGGGCGCCGTCGAGGCAGCCAAGCGGGCTATCCAGCGCGCCACCGCCGTGAACCTCGCCGACCTGAAGCGCGGGCTGAGCGGGCTCGCCACCATCGGCGCCACCGCGCCGTTCGTGGGCCTCTTCGGGACCACCTTCGGTATCATCAACGCGTTCTCGGGCATGGCGCTCACCGGATCGGGCGGAATCGGCGCGATCTCTGCCGGCATCGCCGAGGCCCTCATCACCACCGCGTTCGGGCTCTTCGTGGCCGTTCCCGCGGTGTGGGCGTTCAACTACTTCAACGGCAAGGTCGAGGGCTTCAACGTCGAGATGGACAACTCCAGCTCGGAGCTTCTCGACTTCTTCATCAAGAGAGGCTAGCGCCGGAGGAACGCGGCCGGGGTCTGCTGGCCCCGGCCGTCGCCGGACGCAGGAGTACTCGCCATGGCAATGAACGTTGGCGGTAACAAGGGCGGGCCGATGGCGGACATCAATGTCACGCCAATGGCCGACGTGATGATCGTGCTCCTCATCATCTTCATGGTGATCACGCCCCTCCTCCAGAAGGGTGTGGACGTGAAGCTGCCCCAGGCGGGCAACACCAAGGAGCGCAAGGACGAGCCGAAGATCCCCGTCGTCGCCGTACGCCGGGACACCACGGTGTACCTCGGGTCCCAGCGTCTGGACAACCAGGCGTCGCTCCTCCCGTTGCTCAAGGAGCGCGTGCGGGACATGGCCGAGGGGACGCGGATGATCTACCTCAAGGCCGACGAGGAGCTCCCTTACGCCGAGGTCATGAAGGTCATGGACCTCGCCCGTGAGGCCGGGGTCGAAGAGGTGGCGCTCATCGCCGAGCGCAAGGTGCAGGGGGCGTAGGCCATGGATATCAGAACCCGCCGTCGGAGGTGGGCCGAAGACGAGGCCCATTCCGCACACATCGGTTCCAGTGGGGCGATGGGCGACATCAACGTGACCCCCTTCATCGACGTCCTTCTCGTGCTGTTGATCATCTTCATGGTGGTCACGCCCCTGGCCCAGAAGGGGCTCGACATCTCGCTGCCGCAACCGCCTCCGCCGAACCAGCCCAAGGACACCAGCCCCCGCAACCAGGTCGTCTTGAGCCTGGAGGAGGGCGCCATCACCATCAACAAGAACCCCGTGGGCCTTCCCGAGCTCAGCCAGCGCCTCCGGGATATCTTCCAGGCACGGTCGGACAAGACGATGTTCGTCAAGGCCTCCGGTGACGTCCTCTACGGTCGCGTCGTGCAGGCCATGGACATCGCCCGCGGCGCGGGGGTCGAGCGCATCGGGATCATCTCGGACTCGATGGTGGACCAGGCCGGAGGCACGGTCGGGGCCCAGCCCTAGCCAGGCACCGACAACCGGTCTCTGATCAGGGGCTCCGCGCACAGCGCGGGGCCCCTGGTCTTTCTGGGCTCTCATCGGGAGTCCCGATCATGCCGAGTCGGCCTCGCTGGATCCGCGACTCGGCATGGGGCGGTGCCATCGTTGCGGATCCGTAGGTGCGGTAGCAGGCTGCCGGTCAGGAAAGGAAGGCTGACACAGAGACGACGGCCGACGCCCCAGGGAACGGAAGATTCGTCGAACGACGACCCCACGCAGCGTTCGACGAATGCTTGGACGAATGGTCAGGCGTTCGACGAATGATCCTCCAACGGCATCAGGATCCAGAGGATCAAGTACACGAGGATCCCGGGGAAAGCGGCGGAGCAGACGGAAACCACGACGTAGAGCACCCTCACCAGGAAGGGGCTCCAGCCGAGCCAGGCGGCGATGCCGCCGCACACGCCACCGATCATGCGGTTCCGCCGCGAGCGGTGGAGCGGGTTGTTCATCGGCACGCTCTTGAGCCCCAAGGGATCCGCGAGGGCGCGCACGGAAGACCCAGGGGGAAGAAGGGGGGGCGTCCCCCCCCCGAGCCCGCGCGTCTACTCTGCCATCGCCTCGGGCGGAACGTCGGCGGCCGCCGCGTCGGCCGCCGCCTGCTGCTCCTTCCGCAGCTCCAGCGCCTGCTTCTGGAGGATCGTGGCCTGCTCGAGGTACGTCTTCCGGTCGCTCCTGGTCGGCGCGACCTGGGCCTTCACGCGGAAGAGGAGACCCTTGGTGATGATCGCCTCCCAGTAGTCGGGCTGAATCTCCAGGGCCTTGTCGACGGCCTCGATCCCGAGATCGGCGTACTCGTTCTTCTCTTTGTCGTTCAGCGAGTGGTCACGGTAGGCCTTGTCCCAGTGAAAGGTCGCCACCTTGTAGTAGCCACTGGGGTCGTTCGGGTCGAGCGTGGCGCAGTGCTCCATGGTCTGGATGGCGTCCTCGAAGCGCGCGGCCCGAGGTCCCTCGGACTCCTCGGTCCAGACGTTGCCGTCCCGGTCCCAGAGGGGCTTGTTGTAGAAGGCCGACAGGGCCCCACACGCCTTGGCGTCGTCGGGGTTGTCCCGGACCACCCGGAGGTAGGTGGCCTCCGCGTCGTCCACGTCGTTGAACTTCTCGTAGAGGTTGGCCATGGCGTACATGTTCTTGGTGTCGTCGGGGTTGTCCTTCACCAGCTCCTGGGCGTAGCTGAGGGCCTTCTCGAAATCCTCGACCGGCGGGTCGGAGTAGATCCCGGTGAGGGCCCCCAGCGCGGTGACCCGGACCGCCTCGAGCGAGGGGGTGTCCCGCGTGTTCACCTCGAGGGACTTCTCGTAGTGCTCGATGGCCTTGTCCAGGTGCATCCGGTTCTCCGCGTCGTTCTCACGACCCGGGCGGTACAGGGACTGGTGGGCGCTGGCGAGGTACACGTGCGCCTCCGCGAAGTCAGGCTTGAGCTCGACCGCTCGCTCGTAGTCCTTGATGGCGTCGCGGTAGTTCTCCTCCTGGTACAGCTTGTTGCCATCCTTGAAGGCCGCCTTGGCCTTGATCAGGTCACAGCCGCCTCCGACCACCACCAGGGCGAGAAGAGCGGCGAACATGGGCGCGTGATTTCGGGTTCTCATCGGCCGTCTCCCGGGAAAGTTACTGAATACAAAGACTCTCGGAGAAAGTGGATTATAGTCGCCGGGCCAAAGGGGAGTCAAGAAACCTCGAAAACCCTGCGGGCTCCCGAACCCCGCTCCGGAGAGGACCCGGCTCCGACCGGCAGCCCCGCGAGTGCGCCGGGCGCCGCCGGGGCCCGCCGCCAGACCGACAATCCAAGCTAGACTGGGGCGGAAACCATGATTCGTTTCGAGGACATCCAGGAGACGGTCAAAGGGCACCATCCGGAGGCCGACCTCGAGATCCTCCGGAAGGCGTACATCTTCTCGGCCGTCGAGCACAAGGGACAGGTGCGCGCTTCGGGTGAGCCCTACCTGGTTCACCCGCTGGAGGTGGCCAACGTCCTCGCCGAGATGAGGATGGACCCCATCTGCGTGGCCGTGGGCCTTCTCCACGACGTCCTCGAGGACACTCTCACCACGCCCGAGCGGATCCAGGAGTACTTCGGGGCGGACGTCCTGCACATCGTCGAGGGGGTCACGAAGATCTCGAAGATCCCGTACGCCACCAGCGAAGAGCGTCAGGCCGAGACCTATCGGAAGATGCTGCTGGCGATGGTCGACGATATCCGCGTCATCCTCGTCAAGCTCGCCGACCGTCTTCACAACATGCGTACACTCAAGCATTTGCCGGAAGAGCGACGCGTGAGGATTGCCCGCGAGACCATGGACATCTACGCGCCGCTCTCCGGTCGCCTCGGGATGGCGAAGATCAAGAACGAGCTCGAGGACCTCGCGTTCCAGTATCTGGACCCGCCCGGCTACCGCTCCCTCACCGCCCGCGTCGAGGACAAGCGCAAGCCGGCCCGGGCCTTCATCCAGAAGGTCCGCGCCACGGTGAGCCAGAAGCTGGAAGAGGCCGGCATCGAGGCCACGATCGAGGGGCGGATCAAGCGTCTGCACTCCATCCACCAGAAACTCAAGCGCCAGCGAATCGAGCTCGACCAGGTCTACGACTTCGTGGCCCTGCGGATCCTGGTGAAGACCATCCCTGACTGCTACGCGGTGCTCGGAATCCTCCACAACGCCTGGCGGCCGGTTCCCGGCCGTGTGAAGGACTTCATCGCCATGCCTCGCCCCAACGGCTACCGCTCTCTGCACACGTCGGTCATCAGCGACGAGGGGCACCCGTTCGAGGTGCAGATCCGCACCCACGACATGCATCAGGTGGCCGAGGAGGGGATCGCTGCCCACTGGAAGTACAAGGAGGGCCGCACCGGGCTGGGAGCGGACGACGACGCGTTCTCCTGGCTGCGGCAGCTTCTCGAGTGGCAACAGGAGGTCAAGGACCCCCACGAGTTCCTGAACTCGCTCAAGCTGGACCTCTACCCGGAGGAGGTCTACTGCTTCACCCCCCGAGGCGAGGTCAAGATGCTGCCGCGGGGAGCCACCCCCATCGACTTCGCGTACTCGATTCACACCGAGGTGGGCCACCAGTGCGTGGGGGCGCGGGTCCACGGGAAGATGGTGCCCCTGCGCTACAAGCTGCAGAACGGGGACATCGTGGAGATCCTGACCTCCTCCGGCCACAAGCCCAGCCGCGACTGGCTCGGTCTCACCGTCACCAATCGTGCGAAGTCCAAGATCCGCCACTATCTCAACACCGCCGAGAAGCAGCAGGCCCTGGAGATCGGGCGCAAGCACCTCGAGCGGGAGCTGCGGCGCTTCGATCTCTCGCTGAAGAAGCTCGACACGAAGTCGTCGCCCATCACCACCCTCGCCCAGGACTTCGGGGTCGGGCAGAAGCTCGACGACCTCTTCGTCGCCGTCGGCTACGGCAAGATCTCGGCGCGCCACGTCCTCTCGCGGCTGCTGCCCCCGGACAAGCTGGCCGAGTCGCCGGAGGCGGAGAAGCCCCGCCCCATGGTCGATGCGGTCCGCCGCTTCCTCCGGCGGCGAGACGAGCGCATCAAGGTCAAGGGCACCGACGATCTCCTCGTCTACCGCGCCAAGTGCTGCAACCCGATCATGGGGGAGCCGATCGTCGGGTACATCACCCGGGGCAAGGGCGTCTCCGTGCACTCCGTGGACTGCCCGAACGTTCGAAACCTGGTCTACGACCCCGGGCGCCGGATCGAGGTCGAGTGGGGCAGCGGGGCGGAGGGTGGATACGAGGTCCGCCTCGCGGTGGACCTCGAGGACCGCATGGGCGCCCTCGCCGCGGTGACCGCCGCCCTCGCCTCGATGAAGACCGACGTTCGCGACATGCAGGTTCGCACCTTCGACGACAACACCGGCTCGATCGCCCTCACCGTCCGGATCAACGACCTCAAACACCTCGACAAGGTCGTGAAGTCGGTCCGGGGGATCAAGGGCGTCATCGACGTCGCCCGCCAGAGCGTCTCCAGCCCCGGTCCGACTTGATCCGGGGAGCGGTAGACCTTAGGCTTCAGGCCTTCCTCCCAGGAGGCACAACATGCCGACGAAGCACGTTTCGACGCCCGACGCTCCCGCGCCGATTGGCCCCTATTCGCAGGGCCTGATCTCGGGAGGGCTCCTCTTCTGCTCCGGGCAGATCGCCCTCGATCCCGGCACCGGCGAGATGATCGAGGGAGGAGTCGAAGCCCAGACCGAGCGTGTCCTGCAGAATCTCGTGGCGGTCCTGGCCGCAGCCAAGATGGGCCTCGAAAACGTGGTCAAGACGACCGTCTACCTGGCCGACATGGGCGACTTTCCGGCCATGAACGAGGTCTACGCCCGCTACCTCGGCGAGCGTGCACCGGCCCGCACGACGATTCAGGCGGGGGCGCTACCGAAGGGAGCCCGGGTCGAAGTCGACGTCGTCGCCGCCTACTAGGGGGGACGTGTCAGGCGGCGGAGGTTCCGGTGGCGGCGGCGGAGCCCCCGGTAGGCTTCCTCACCTTGCCAGAGCGAAGACAGCGGGTGCACACCCGGATTCGCCGGTGGGTGCCGTTCTCCAGGACCGCCCGCACCTTCTGCAGGTTGGGGTTGAAGCGTCGGTTCGTGACATTGTGCGCGTGGCTGACCCGACTGCCGAACTGCGGGCCCTTGCCGCAGATGTCGCACCGCTGAGCCATGACGAAACGTCCTCCCGAGGACCGATACCGGCCTGCGGCCGGATGGCCGGCTGATTTGGCCAAGGATACGGTCTCGACGACCGTGCCTTGGCGGCAGGGCCCGAAAACGGCCCGAACCGCAAAAGTCCAGTATATGGACGAGGTCGACGAGCGTCAAGGCCCCGCGGTCCCCGGCGCCGCCACTCCGCGCAGGGCGAAAAGGGTGCGGCGGCGCCCGTTGTTGGCCCGCGAGGGCCCATGCTATAGTCCCCGCGCCCAGCCATGGTCCAGTTCAACTTCAGCGAACGGACCATCAAAGCCAAGGTGGTCTACTACGGGCCTCCCCAGTCGGGGAAGACCACCAACCTGGAGCAAATCCACCGGCTGACCGACCCCGAGGGAGCGAACCGCCTCATCTCCCTCAACACCGCCCAGGATCGGACGCTCTTCTTCGATCTGCTCCCGTTCAGCCTCGGCAAGGTGTCGGGCTACGACTTCAAGATCCAGCTCTACACGGTGCCGGGTCAGGTCCAGTACAACGCCACTCGTCGGGTCGTCCTCGCCGGCGCCGATGCCGTGGTCTTCGTGGCCGATAGCCAGAAGACGATGGGGCGAGAGAACGTCACCGCCTTCGAGAACATGAAGGTCAACCTCCTCGCCAACCGTCTCGTACCCGAAAAGGTGCCGCTGGTCCTCCAGTACAACAAGCGGGACCTCGAAGACCTGCTTCCCCGGGCGGAGCTCGACCAGGCCCTGAACTCCTGGAACCGCAAGACGTTTCCCGCCATCGCCGCCCGTGGAGACGGAGTCATCGAGACGTTCGTGGCGGTGGTGCAGGACATGCTCGCGGCCATCGCGGCGAAGTACAACCTCAAGGAGAAGGGGCTCGACCCGGCCGCGGTTCCGGCCGTGGTCGCCCAGGCGTTCGACTCGCTGCTGCGCCAGGGATCGACTCCGGCGTCACTCGAGTGGCCGCCGTCAGGGCCTTCCGGGTCACCGCGCTCGGGGTCGGTGGGCGTGGTCTCCTCCGGTCCCGTCGGCGCCATCCCCACTGCCCCGCGCTCGCCGGGGAAGGTGGTGATTGCCCAGCCCCCGGGGGCCGAGCCGGCCTACCCGGGGCAGGCGGGCTCGGGCGTGAGCCCCGTGTCGGAGGAGCTCCTGCACCGGGCCATCCGCTCCAACGTGGAGCTGGCCGAGGCGTTGGGTACCCTCGTGCGGGAGGTCCATCTCGGCCTCGGCACGATCCTTCAGCGGACCGATCAGCTGGTGGCCGAAGGGACCGACGCGGAGAGCGCGAGCGCCCTGGTTGGCGGTATCCGGCGCGAGGCGGGGCGCCTCCGCAAGATCCTGCGTGACTTCGGGCGGGCTTCCCAGGCCACCCCCGGATCCTCGCGGGCGACGCTGTCGCCGCCCGACCGCACCATCCCACCCCAGTCCCGGGTTCCCGCGTCGGTCGCCCGACGGGCCACGAGCGCGCCGACCCTCGACGGTCTCGTGGCCGAGGTGGCCGGGGTCCTCCACGCACCGCTCGCCGCGAAGAGGCTGAAGGTCCGGAGCGGAATCGCCGCCGGGGCCAGCCTTCCGCGCTGCTCGCCGGCCGGGCTCCGGCGGGCGTTGGCGGCGCTCCTGCAGGGCCTGGTCGCCGCCGTCGCCGCCGGCTCCGCGATCTCTGTCCGAGCCGAGCGCAAGCCCGTGCTGCTTCGGGGTCGCGACGGCCGGGAGCTGCGCCGCGATTTCCTCATGCTCGCCTTCACCCACACCGCGAGCCTCGGGGATGAGGACCAGCAACGCATTCTCAAGGGCGCCGACACCGGCCCCCTGGGTGAAGCCTACCGCCTCGTGAGGGAGATGGGGGGCTTCCTGCGGTTTGCCCTTCTGCCCGAGGGGATGCTCGAGACCCGCGCCTTCCTGCCCCTCTGAGGACCGAACCCTTCAGTCGGAACGCCCGTCGAGCTCCCATTTCTCGCCCGGCTCCGGGACGTGGGTCTCGAAGCGTCTCTCCCGCGTGATGCGGTCGGCGAGGGCCAGCGCGGACTCCTCCTCGCCGTGGGTCAGGAAGAGGGTCCTCGGGGGCCGGTCGACGCTGGACAGCCACCGCATCAGCTCGTCGGAGTCGGCGTGCCCGGAAAGCCCCTTGAGGACCCGAACGTCGGCCAGCACCGGCACCGGGTGCTTGTGGATACGGACCTCGGTCGCTCCCTCCACCAGCGCCCGACCCAGCGTCCCCCCGGCCTGATAGCCGGTGATGAGCAGGGTGTTCTCCGGCTTGGGCAGGCGCTGCTTGCAGTGGTGGAGAATGCGTCCACCCGACAGCATCCCGCTCGAGGAGATGATCACCGCCGGTCCCTCGAGGGAGTTGAGGGCGATGGACTCGTCCCGGGTGCGGTGCAGGTGGACCCAGCGCCCGTGGAAGAGGCTGCGGCCGCCCATGTTGCTGATGATCTCCTGGTGGCCCTCGGGGTGGGCGGCGTAGATGCGGGTGGCGTCGACCGCCATGGGGCTGTCGAGGTGGATGGGGAACGGCCGCAGGCGCCCCTGGGTCACCAGCTCGTTCATCATCCAGATCAGCTGCTGGGAACGCCCCACCGCGAAGGCCGGGATCAGCAGGACTCCATTGCGGGCGAAGGTGCGCTTGATGACACCCTCGAGCTGGTCGTAGGTGGACACGTCCGGGTGCCGGCGATTCCCATAGGTGCTCTCCATGACCAGGTAGTCGGCGGCGGGGGCACCGTCGGGGTCCTTGGCCAGGACGGCGTCGTAGCGGCCCACGTCGCCGCTGAAGATGACCCGCCACTCCCTCCCGTCCTCCCGGACCCGCACGTCCACCGACGCGGCGCCGAGAAGGTGGCCGGCCTCGCGGTAGGTGAAGGAGAAGGCCTCCCCGACGTCCTGCGTGTTGCCTTTGGACATCGGCTGGAGAAGCTTCAGCGCCTCCCGGGCGTCGTCCGTGTCGAAGAGGGGCAGGGCCGGCTTGTGCTTCGTGAGGCCCTTGCGGTTGAAGTACCGCGCGTCTTCCTCCTGCAGGTGGGCCGCGTCGAGGAGGAGGACCTCGGCGAGGTCGACGGTCGGCGGCGTGCAGTAGATGGGACCCCGAAAGCCCCTCTTCACCAGCCGTGGCACGCGACCGATGTGGTCGAGGTGGGTATGGGTCAGGACCAGGGCGTCGACGCCCGGTGGGTCTTCACAAGGGTCCTCCCAGTTGCGCAGGCGCAGGGGCTTTCTCCCCTGGAACATGCCGCAGTCCACCATCAGGCGGCGGCCCGCCGCCTCCAGGACGTACTGGGAGCCGGTGACGGTGCGGATCGCCCCGAGGAAGCTCAGTCGTGCCATTCCAACACCCCCTGTCGAGACTCGAGGCGCCACCTGAAGACGTGGCCCGCCGCCCGGCGGGTCAGCGCTGATTCCGCAGCATCTTTCGGAGGACCGTCTGGAGAATCCCTCCGTTGGCGTAGTAGTTGATCTCCACCGGCGTGTCGAGGCGGACGATGGCCGTGGTCTGCGTCTCGCTGCCGTCCGGTCGCCGGACGGTGACCGCGACCTCCTGCCGTGGCGCCAGCTCCCCGAGCCCGGAGACGGCGAACGTCTCCTGTCCGGTGATCCCCAGGGACCGGGTGCTCTCTCCCGGCTTGAACTGGAGCGGCAGGACGCCCATTCCCACGAGGTTCGCGCGGTGGATGCGCTCGAAGCTCTCCGCGATCACCGCGCGAACGCCGAGCAGCAGCGTTCCCTTGGCCGCCCAGTCGCGAGACGACCCGGTGCCGTACTCCTTGCCGGCCACCACCACCAGGGGAGTCCCCTCGGCCCGGTAGCGCTCGGCGGCGTCGAAGATGGCCATGCGCTCGCCGGTGGGAACGTGGACCGTCACGCCGCCCTCGATGCCCGGGACCATCTGGTTCTTGAGCCGGATGTTGGCGAAGGTCCCGCGCACCATCACCCGGTCGTTGCCGCGACGTGACCCGTAGGAGTTGAAGTCCTTCTTCTCGAGCCCCTTCGACACGAGGTAGCGCCCGGCCGGGCTGTCGAGGGGGATGTCGCCGGCGGGGGAGATGTGGTCGGTGGTGACGGAGTCGCCAAGGACCGCGAGGACTCGTGCCCCCTCGATGTCGGAGATCGGGGGCGGATCGAGGGTCAGGCCCTGGAAGAAGGATGGCTCCTGGATGTAGGTCGACTCCTCCCGAAACTGGAAGAGATCGCCCTCGGCCACCGGAATCGCGTTCCACGTCGGGTTGCCGTCGAACACGTTGGCGTAGCTGCTCGCGAACATCTCGGCGTCGATGGCGGCCTCGAGCTCGTCGATCTCCGCCTGGCTGGGCCAGACGTCGGCGAGGGTCACCGGGCTGCCGTCCGCGGCGGTCCCAAGCGGCTCGGTGGAGAGGTCGATGTCGGTGGTGCCGGCCAGGGCGTAGGCCACCACGAGCGGAGGTGAGGCGAGATAGTTGGCCTTGACGTGGGGGCTCACCCGTCCCTCGAAGTTGCGGTTGCCGGAGAGGACAGCCGAGGCCACGAGTTGGCCGTCGGTGATCGCCCCCGCCACCTCGGGCCGCAGCGGCCCGGAGTTGCCGATGCAGGTCGTGCACCCGTACCCCACGACGTCGAATCCGAGGGCCTCGAGGTCGGGGAGGAGGTCGGCCTTGCGGAGATACTCGGTCACGACCTTCGAGCCAGGGGCCAGGCTGGTCTTTACGTACGGCGGCACCCGCAGCCCCCGCGCCCGGGCCTTGCGGGCCAGGAGTCCCGCCCCCAGCATCACCGAGGGGTTGGAGGTGTTGGTGCAGCTGGTGATCGCGGCGATCACCACCGACCCGTGCTTCAACTCGACCTTCTCCCCGCGCAGCTCGAGAGGCCGGGACTGCCCGGCTTCCTCGACGGTGAGCCCGAAGCCGCGCTCCCTGACCGGGGCGGTGAGGCTCGCGCGGAACGACTCCTTCATCTGCGACAGGGCCACACGGTCATGAGGCCGCTTGGGCCCGGCCAGGCTCGGCTCGACGGTGGACAGGTCCAGCTCCAGGGTGTCGGTGAACTCGGGATCCGGTGTCTGGGCGGTGCGGAACAGGCCCTGCTCCTTGGTGTACCGCTCGACCAGATCGACCTCCCCCGTTGTGCGTCCGGTCCGGCGCAGGTAGGCGAGGGTGGCGTCGTCCACCGGGAAGAAGCCGCAGGTGGCCCCGTACTCGGGAGCCATGTTGGCGATCGTGGCTCGATCGGCGAGGGTCATCTCCGCCAGCCCGGGGCCGTAGTACTCCACGAACTTCTCCACCACGCCCTTCTTGCGCAGCATCTGGACGATCGTCAGCACCAGATCGGTGGCCGTGGTCCCCTCGCGCAGCCGACCCACCAGCCGGAAGCCCACCACCTGTGGCGTCACCATGTAGAGGGGCTGCCCGAGCATTCCCGCCTCGGCCTCGATTCCCCCGACGCCCCAACCGAGAACGCCGAGGCCGTTGATCATCGTGGTGTGCGAATCGGTGCCGACCAGCGTGTCCGGCAGGGCCACCGGCCCGTCCTTCTCGTTCCGGACCAGTACCCCCTTCGCCAGGTACTCGAGGTTGATCTGATGGATGATGCCGGTGGCCGGGGGGACGACGCGAAAACCGTCGAAGGCCTTCTCGCCCCACCGGAGGAACTCGTACCGCTCGCGGTTGCGCTCGAACTCGATCTCCGCGTTCTTCCGGGCGGCCTCCGGCGTGCCGAAGACGTCGACCTGGACCGAGTGATCGACCACGAGGTCCACCGGGACCAGCGGGTTGATCTTCCTCGGGTCCTGGCCGAGCCGCGCCACCGCCGCCCGCAGCGAAGCCAGGTCCACCACCGCCGGGACCCCGGTGAAGTCCTGCAGGATCACTCGGGCGGGCGTGAAGGGCATCTCTCCGGCGCGCGGGTCGCGGGCGCTCCAGGCGGCGACATTCCTCACGTCGTCCGCGGTCACCAGCTCGCCGTCCACGTTGCGGAGCACAGACTCGAGGAGGACCTTGATGGAGAACGGCAGTCGGTCGAGGCCGGGGGCCACGCCCGCCTCGTCCAGCGCGCTCAGCCGGTAGAGGGTCACCGACCCGTGGCCGGTGTCGAAGGTCGCGCGGGCGCCGAAAGCGTCAGTCTTCATGGGTCTTCTCTCCTGGCTCCGGAACGGGTCGCGGCTCGGGTCGGTCCCGGCCGGGCAACAGCAGAGGTTACACCACCCCGGGGCGGCCAGACGAGACCACCGCGCTCGCGGGATCGAAGAACCGAAGCCGCCGGTGGGCAGCGTTGCGGATTCCCACCCGGGGGGCGCTCCGCACTCGGCGGGGGGGCGGCCCCTCCCGCAGGGTGAGGGGCGCATTGTCCTCGAAGACATGTCGCCCCGAGAGTCGGCGGTCGATGTCCAGGGCAAGGCAGAGGCGGCCCGGTCCCCGGCAGGCGTCCGGCGCCAGCCCGGCACCGCGCAGGGGCTCGGCGGCGCGGATGAGCACGCAGCCGGGAGCGTTGGGGCCATCCACCGCGAGGTTGAGGCAGTGGTGCATGCCGTAGATGAGGTAGACGTAGAGAGTGCCGGGTTCCCGGTAGAGGGGCTCGGTGCGTGGGGTGGGGCCGCGGAAGACGTGAGCGGCGGGGTCTCCCTCGCCGAGGTAGGCTTCGGTTTCCACGATCCGTACCGCGCGGTGCGCGCCCGGCTTCCGGCGCACCAGAACCTGGCCGATCAGACCCCGCGCGGCCCGGGCCGTGGGGGAGCCGAGCAGGGCCTCGAGGCGGGCCCGCTCGCGGGGGCCGGGAGCGTCCTGATGGGCGGGCACGCGGGGCAGTATAGACGCCGCACCACCCCTCGCGGTCAGCTCACCTCGTTCCGTCGTCCAGGTGCCGGATGTCGCTCCGGCGCCACGTGACCCGGACCGACACCGCCCGCACGATGATCCACGCGAGCACGACCACCGCCAGTGTCGGCAGCAGGTGCAGCGCGAAGTGAGCGTATTCCATCGACGGTTCTCCTCGTGTCTGTCGCTTCGCTCGTCGCCCTCCGCACGAAGCCGTACCCGCGACGCGAACGCCACCGGATGAACTGGAGGAGGGACAGCACCGGGGCCCACGGCCCCGAGCTTCATTCAGGAGCGCTTCAAGGTGTTGCCGACTGTGACGGGATCATTTCTCGCTCTCAGCCGACACCCGACATTGGCTCACGAGCGACGGGAACAGGCTACCACGCTCGGGCCCGAACAACAAGATCTTCTATAGCGAGGGAATTGGAGCCCCATCCCTGGGGGTCCCGGGGCTCGGAGGCGTCAGGCGGGCGGCGGTTTCGGGCTGGCTTTCCCCTGTGCCCGCTCGTGGTTGAACTGTCTCTCCATGAGCTCGACCTCCGCCTTGGCCGCTTCGGCGTGCTTCAGCTTGCCCACGCCCCAGAGAAGCACGCCCAGCCCAGCGAAGAAGACCGCGATTCCAACCGGGCTGCCCCAGAGAATCAGCCACATGCGAGTTTCCATCTCCTCTTCCTCCTCGCTCACCAGAGCGTACGCGACTCTGGAGCCTGCCGTTCCGTCGCTGGTTGCCGCCCACCGTGCGTCCGGCGACCCTCTCGTTCGGGTGGCGTCCCGCGAACGGTCCGCCGCCGACGATGGCCACCGTGGGCCTCACGGAATCCGGTGGTTGCTGAGGGATCTGGCTGGGCGGCAGGGACTCGAACCCCGATTCCATGGTCCAGAGCCATGTGTCCTACCGTTGGACGACCGCCCAAGGCGCGAACCCCAATCGTAGCCAAGTCATTGGTGGAATTCAATCCGACGGCGACCCGCGACGGAGCCCCTCGCTCAGCGATCGGTCGCGGACAGGTAGAGAGCGTTCAGGAGAGCCGCGTACGTCACGCGGCTCTGTGCCCGGTACTGTGGACGGAAGCCGATGAGGACGACCCGGCCCTTTCCCCGCGGGACCTCGACGAGAGCGGCCCGGCGCCGCAGCCGCTCGCCCCCGAGAAGCCACCCCGAGAGCAACGGATCGTCGTCCCGGTACCGGGCCACCACCAGGCGGGGGTCGGCGTCGAAGGCGGGCGAGGATTCGAACCAGATGGGAAGGTCCTCGGGCAAGCCGTGGGCGAGGGTCTGAGAGGGGTCTGTCCGCACCCGAAGGATCGAGCCGGGACAGTAGAACTCGGCTGAGTCCACGCCCGCGAGCGCGTCGCGGACGGGCAACCCGAGCTGCTCGGCTACCAGGGTGCTGGCCGCGTTGAGGGCGACCAGCGTCCCCCCGCGCTCGACGAACTCCGCCAGGGCTTCCATCCCATCGGCCCCGAGCCCACCCGTGTACTCCGCGGGGAGGCTGTCCGGGGGGTTGCCGTCCAGGAGCGAGGAGGGCTTGTGGTCTGGGAGGACGATCGCGTCGTAGCGGTCCCGCAGACCTCCGGCCCGCACCTCCCGGTCGTGGAGGGTCCGGAACGCCACGTCCATCTCCTGTTCGAAGACGTACCGGGTCCAGCCTTCGTCCATGGACGGCACCCAGGAGCGGTACAGTCCCACGCGCGGGGCCTTGAGGCGGAGCGCCGGAGGGCGGGCTCGGACGCCCCGGGGGAAGAGCCCGAGCTCGATGGCCAGGGCCCCGAGCTCCCGGCGAGCCGAGGACTCGACGAGGAAGGTGCCGGCGGGGAAATCGGTCCCGTCCTCGGAGAACGGCTCGAGAGCCCAGCGGACGTCGACGCCTTCGGCGAGGAGCCGGCCGAGAGCGGCGAGACCACCGCTCGTGTGCCCGACCGCGAAGCGAGGGCCCCGCCCCTCGACCCGACCCCGCGCGACGTGGGGGACGTCGACCCTCTCGAGGTCGGCGGCGAGCGGCTTCGTGACCGCCTCGACCTCCACGCCGAGGAGCAGGGGGAGGGTGTGGGCGGTCACGTCGTAGGGGCGTCGCGGGATATCGGGGTAGCGTTGCCGCTCGAGGAGCGTCCGCGCGAAGGCGCTGGACGGCTGCGCCATGGGGATGACGTGGCTCCCTTCGGCGAAGCGGCGACCTTCCGCCTCGAAGCCGGCCCGGGCCCGGTGGACCTCGACCCCGCCGACGTGCAGCACCTCGATCAGGCGGGCGGCGGCCACCGGGTCCCGCTGGGCGGCCGGGACCACATAGGCATGGGGCTCCTGGCCCTCGCAGGCCCGGCGATTCACGCCGAGGAAGGTCCGCAGCCAGTACTCGCGGTTGCGAGCGGCGTGGTCCAGCACCGCCAGCGAGGCAGCCAGCTGGTACTCGACGATGTCTCCGAGGCGCCACGTCCCCCCGGGCCAGGGCGCGGGGAAGTTCCAGGACGCCGTCTTCGGGTCGTAGCCTCCGCGGCCACTCCGGAGCTCGTCGAGAGGGACGTCGTCAGGAGTGGCGAGACGGGCCGACGCGGTCTCCGAGAGAAGGCGCACGCCCCCGTGGGTGTGGGGATAGGCCCGGGCCGGGGTCCAGGCGTCGAAGATCGCCCCGGTGACGATGCCCCGCTTCCCCTCGGTCGTGAGGCGCGCGGCCACGTGCATCCCGAGCGCGCCGGCGGCGGCCCGCAGCGCCGGGTCGACGTTGGGCTCCCACGGGTCGACGTAGGGCGGAACGAACAGCCGGGCGCCGCGCCGGCCCATCTGGTGCACGTCGTGCATGATGTGCGGCCGCCAGCGCCGGTGGATGTGACGCACGGTCAGGCGCGTCTCCACCTGGGTGAACATGTACCAGTCGCGGTTGTTGTCGTGGCCCACGTAGGGGTGGTAGAGCACGGGGGGGGGCGTGCCCTCGAAGGGTGTCCCGAGCTGCCGGCGGTACCAGTCGGTCACGAGCTGCGTCCCGTCCGGGTTGTGCGACGGGAGGACCAGCAGCACCGTCTCGTCGAGGGCGCGTCGCACGTCGGGCGTGTCGCTCGAGGCCAGGAGGTGGAGAAGCCGCAGGGCGGTGAGGGTACCGCCCACCTCGGTGGAGTGGATCGAGAAGGCCATGGCGACGATCGCCTTTCCGTCAGCGATGAGCCGCTCGGCCTCGTCCTCGCCGAGACCGCGGGGGTCGGCGAGCCGCAGGTTCACGTTGCGGATCTGCTCGAGGCGCGCCTGGTTCTCCGCCGAGGTCACCGTGGCCACCACGAACGGCCTCCCCCGCGTGGTCTTCCCGACCTCCTCGACCCTCACCCGGTCGGACGCCGCGTCGAGGCGCGCGAGGTACTCGAGCACCTCGTCCCAGTCAGCGAGCCGGCGGTCCTCGCCAGGCCGGAAGCCGAGAACCGACTCCGGCGAAGGCACGTCGAGGGCGGATGCCGCGGATGCGGCGAGGGCGAGCAGCGCCAGGGCGAACAGCGCGGGAACGCGACGGCGGGGCCCCCGCTCCCGCCCGCCGCCACGCGTCCGCGAGCCTCTCATTGCCTCCTCCTCGTCGCGTCGTGCCGTTGAGCGGCGAACGTTAGCGGGGCGGCGGGCGGGGGTCAAGGCCCGGGCCCGGTCGCGCCGGCCGGACGCCGCCGCCGATCATCCCCCATCGCGAGCCCCCGCCCTCGTTTCCCCGGTGTGGCCGGGAAGGGACGGAACACTGAGCCCGTCCCGTCGTCTTGGTTCTTGAGGGCCACTTCCGGCCCGAGGGAGGAGTGTGCCAACGACCCTCCCGTCGGTTCTCGTCACGAAGAGGAGTCCATGAGAAACACAGTGCGTCTGACGGTCTCGCTGGCCGCTGTGCTGGCCCTGGCCCCCGTCGCCTCGCCGGCGGCGGCGGCGGGCGGAGGCGGCTTCAGCGTGCCCGTGGAGTACCACACGCTCGACAACGGCCTGAAGGTGGTCTTGTCCCGCGACGCGACGGCCCCGACCGCGGTCGTGGCGGTCTACTACAACATCGGGTTTCGCATCGAGCCGCGGAACCGCACCGGGTTTGCCCACCTCTTCGAGCACATGATGTTCCAGGGCTCGAAGAATCTCGGCAAGATGGAGTTCGTCCGCCTGATCCAGTCAAACGGCGGGATCCTCAACGGCTCCACGCGTTTCGACTTCACCGACTACTTCGAGATCGTCCCCGCCCACACGCTGGAGATGATGCTCTGGGGAGAGGCCGATCGCATGCGTGCCCTCGACATCACCCAGGAGAACCTCACCAACCAGCAGGGCGTGGTCACGAATGAGGTCAAGGTGAACGTCTTGAATCGCCCCTACGGAGGGTTCCCCTGGCTGGACATGCCCCAGTACGCCAACGCGAACTGGTACAACGCCCACAACTTCTACGGCGACCTCGTGGACCTCGAGGCGGCCACCCTGGAGGACGTGGAGGCCTTCTTCGACGCCTACTACACGCCCTCCAACGCCGTTGTGGTCGTGACCGGCGACTTCGAGCCCGCTCAGACGCTGGCGTGGATCGAAGAGTACTTCGGGAGCATCCCATCCGGTCCCCGTCCGGACCAGCCGGACATCTCCGAGCCTCGCCAGGAGAAGGAGAAGCGGGCGAGCAAGGCGGACAAGCTGGCCACGAGGCCGGCCCTGGCCGTGGGCTACCACGTGCCGCCCCGCAACACCCCTGAGTACTTCGCCATGGGACTGCTGGACCAGATCCTGGTCCAGGGACGGGACAGCCGCCTCTACCAGGCCCTCGTGCAGGAGAACGGCTTCACCGGCGACGTGTCCGGGGGGATCAACCTGCTCGGCAACATGTTCGACGTCGACGGGCCGGTGCTCTGGATCACCTCCCTCATGCACGACGCCGAAACCCCGGCCGACGAGATCCTGAATGCCTTCGACGCGGAGATCGAGAGGATCCGCTCGGCACCGGTGGACGAGGCCACGCTGGAGCTGGCCAAGATCAAGGCGCGCTCCCGCTTCTACGACGACCTCGAGGACACCTTCGGCTTCGGCCGAGCCGATCTCCTCGCCAGCTTCGCTCTCTTCGATGACGATCCCGGGAGGATCAACAGCATCGAAGCCGAGTTCGCAAAGGTTACGCCCGAGGTCCTCCTGGCCACGGCCCGGGAGTACCTGCGACCGACCAACCGGACGATACTGACGATCGAGCCGCAGCCCGAGGAGCCCCCCGCCGCGGGGGCCAACGAGACAGAGGGGAGCGAAGCCTCATGAGGACATCCATCGTCGTGGCCACCGCCACCCTTCTCCTCGGGGCCGGGCTTCCCGCGCGGGCCGAGAAGCAATCGCCACCGGAGCCGGGGACACCGAAGTCGTTCCAGGTACCGACCCCGGAGCGGTTCCACCTCGACAACGACCTCGCCGTGACCTTCGTCGCCTACGGCACCATCCCCAAGGCCCGAGTCCTGCTCGTCGTGGACGTGGGCAACGCCAACGAGGCGTCGACCCAGGTGTGGCTCGCCGATGTCACCGGGGACCTGCTCATCGAGGGGTCGAAGAGCCGCAGCGCGCTCGAGATCTCCCAGGCCGCGGCCCGCATGGGTGGATCGCTGGAGATCGCCGTGGGAGCGGAGACGACGCAGCTCGGGGGTGCGGTCCTGTCCGAGTTCGCTCCCGAGATGGTGCGCCTGGTGGCCGACGTCGTCCGCCACCCCGCCTTCCCGGAGAGCGAGCTCGCCCGGATCAAGAACGATCGCAACCGACAGCTCTCGATCGCCCGCAGCCAGTCGCAGCAGCTGGCGGTCGAGAAGTTCCGTGCGGTTCTGTACGGCGAGAAGCATCCCTTTGGCCGGGTCTTTCCCACCCCGGAGATGATCGAGGGGTACTCCTTGAAAGACGTCCGTGGCTTCTACGAGTCCGGCTTCGGCCCGAAGCGGGCCCGGCTCTACGTCGTGGGCCGGTTCGATCCCGACGCGGTCCGGGTCGCGGTCCAGGAGGCCTTCGGCGACTGGGCCGGGGCGAACCCGGTGCGCATCGAGGACCCCTCCCCCCGGACCACCCGGAGCCTGACGATTGTCGACCGTCCCGGAGCCGTCCAGACCACCCTCGTGCTCGGGCTCCCCGTTCCCGACCCGTCGGACCCGGGGTACGTGAAGCTGGCGGTGACGAACTCTCTCCTCGGCGGCTACTTCTCGTCGCGGATCACGACCAACATCCGCGAGGACAAGGGCTACACCTACTCACCCATCTCTCAGATCTCCAGCCGGCGGGGCGATGCGTACTGGGTCGAGAACGCCGATGTCTCCACCGAGGTGACGGCCCCGGCGTTGAAGGAGATCCTCTTCGAGATCGACCGGCTGCGGAGCGAGCCGCCGTCGAAAGAGGAGCTGGCCGGAGTCCAGAGCTACATGGCGGGCGTCTTCGTGCTCCGGAACTCCTCACGGACGGGCATCATCACCCAGCTGGAGTTCCTCGAGCGTCACGGTCTGCCTGACGACTACCTGAGACGGTACGTCGACGAGGTGCTCGCGGTGACACCGGCCGACGTGCGGGAAGCCGCCGCCCGGTACATCCGCGACGACGAGATGACGATCGTGGCGGTTGGCGACCGGAAGGCCATCGAGGGTGAGCTCGCGCGCGTCGCGGGGGTGGAGCCGAAGAAGTAGACGGCAGCCGGGGGCGGCCGGCGTGGTCGGTCGCCCCCGGGGACGGGACACCTTCGGGAAGGGAAACGGCACCGGTCGAACCACGGCCCGACGGAAGGCATTGGAATCGATGCGTCAGGTCGGCGACTCCGAGGACCGAACCGGCCTTCGGCCGGATGCATTGGCTGAGGACACGATCGCGCCATGGCGATCTTGTCCTCAGCAGGCGAGATCAGTCGACGCCCAGCTCCTCGGCCTTCTTGTACACCGCGAAGCCGAGAAGGCAGCCGAAGGACAGGAAGGCGTACGACTGGACGAAGGCGGCCAGGAATCCCCCGAGGAACGGCACCATGCCGAGGACCGCGCTGCCAACGAACCCGGCGAACGCGATCCCGGTGTAGACGACCAGCGCCTCCCAGTAGATGGATCCCATGCGCCGGATGGCGTCGATGCCGGTGACGGGGTTGAGAGTCGCGAAGAAGCTCCGGGAGATGGCGGCGGCGATGAGGGCGATGGGCGAGTAGAGCAGCTTCCACAGCAGGGCGAACGGGAGGGCGATCAGGGCCGCGATGGCGGTGCCTGCCGCGGGGGCGCTGACCCCTTCCCCCTGGCCGTACCCCTCCTCGAACTCCGCGATCTCCTCCTCGCTCATGCCCTGCTCGGCGAGGATCTGTCGGACCTCCTCGGGCATGGGTGTCGACTGGTAGGACGGCTCCCCGGCCCCGGCCCCCGGGGAGGCCAGCGCGAAGATCGAGCTCACACCCAGGACGAGCATCAGAAGGAACAGCGGGCCCGAGCTGATGATCATCGCCGCCACGCCGAGGCGCACCGGGGTGACGATGTCCGTGATGTCGCTGATCTCGGGCATGAAGTTCGTCGTGTTCCCCGAGGACACGCGGTTGATGGCGGTGAAGGAGTACGCGTACAGCAGCCCCTGAGCGAAGAGAACGCCGAAGTAGCCGCCGAAGGCCGCCACCCTCGCCGCGGTGGAGAACAGGCCCACCGTCACCGCCATCATGATGTACGCCATGGGGTCGCGGAGCGGGTAGCTGAGGACGGTGCCGAGCTCGTCCCGCAAGGGACGGCGGCGCTGGCGCGCGACGCGCTCGGCCTCCTCGCGCTCCGCCGTGCTCTGGCAGAGTGCGTCGCAGTCGGGACAGATGGCGGCAGTGCCCTGGCGCTTGACGCAGTCCGGGCACCACCCCTTGCCGCATTCGCTGCAGACGCCCTCGGAGCGCTTCCCGGAGTGGGTCGCGCACGTGCGCCAGGCCCCGGGCCGGGGCCCTCGGGGCCGACGAGCGGCGACGGCACCGGCGGCCGGGGGCGCCCCGGCCGCCGCCACTGCGGGGGCGGGTGAAGGGGGCGTCGCTGGCGCCTGGGGCGCGGGGACCTGGGGCGCGGGGACCTGGGGCGCGGGGACCTGGGGTGCGGGGACCTGGGGCGCGGGGACCTGAGGTGCGGGGGCCTGGGGTGCAGAGGGTGCTCGAGGTGCAGCCGGCGCCGGAGCAGCCTCGGCAAGGGCAAACACCTTTCGGCAGCCGGGACACTGCACCTTGACCTCGGGTCGCGCCTTCTCGGTTGGGATCCGCAGCGTCCGGGCGCAGTGTGGGCAGAGGAGATTCATCCTCGTTCGGCCTCCTCGCAGTTGCCGGATTATAGCTGCTGCCGCGCGCCGGTTTGGGGAAACCCCGATTGCGGGGCCCGCGCAGCCCCTTTGTCCCCCTGTGTCGCCACAGTAGTCTGGACGGCGCGAGCGACGCCAATGACGACGAGCCACCACCGCATCGCCGGCACCCTGCGAGCGCGCGCGGGTCTGGACGACGGCGAATGGGCGCGCTTCGTGACGTTCTGGCTCGCCGTCTGCCTGGTCTTCATCCTGCTCGCGGCGTGGCGGAGCGAGGGCTACTACCACTCCGACGAGCAGTTCCAGATCCTCGAGTTCGTGGCCGCAAAGCTGAAGCTCGCTCCGGACGCCGCGCTTCCCTGGGAGCACGAGTTGCGGATGCGGCCGTGGATCCAGCCAGGGGCGTCCACCCTCGTGGTCGCGCTGCTGCGCCGAATGGGGATCGACGACCCGTTTGTCTGGGCGAGGGCACTGCGGGTGGGGTCCGGTCTGTGGGGCTGGCTCGCCCTCGCCGGCCTCGCACTGAGCTGCCGGGGCTGGATCGGGGACCCCGCCTGCCGCCGCGCCGCAGTGCGCATGGTCTGTGTCTTCTGCGTGCTGCCGTTCCTCCTCGTGCGGACCTCGAGTGAGAGCCTGGCCACGTCGAGCTTCTTCCTGGGCCTCGCCCTCTTCGGGCTCGGGACCGGGGAGCGAGAGGCCTCTCCCGGCCGTGTCCTTCTTCTCGTCGGCGTCTTGTTCGGCCTGGCGTTCGAGTTCCGGTACCCGGTGGGCCTCATGGTGGCGGGCTGGTTCGCCTGGGCGCTCGTCGTGCGGCGTCTGCCTCGGCGCGAGCTGGTGCTGGTGGGGACGGGCATCGCCGCCGCGGTGGTTCTCGGCGCCTTCGTGGACCGGTGGGGGTACGGCGAGTGGACCTTCCCGCCGTGGAACTTCGTCGTCGAGAACCTCCGCGAGGACCGCGCCGCGGAGCGCTTCGGCGCACTCCCGGTGTGGGGCTACCTTCTTCTTCTGGTCCGGACACCCTTTGCCCCCGCGAGCGCCCTGGCTGCCCTCGCGACCGGCCTTGCGTGGGTTCGTCACCCGCGTCACGTCCTCACGTGGTCCGGCGCGGTGTTTCTGCTCACTCACACGCTCATCGCCCACAAGGAGCTGCGGTTCCTCGTTCCCCTGGTCCCGGCCGCGGCGGTGAGCTTCGGCCTGGCCCTGACCCCGGGGCGCGACCGGCTGGATCGACTCGTCCGCCCGTTGCGGGGCGCCGGCGGGTCGCCCCTGCGGAAACTGCTCTTCACGGCCAATGGCGTCGCCCTGCTCGTGCTGTGCCTGGTTCCTCCGTCTCCAGGAGTACGCCTCCAGCGCTTCGTGTACCGACAGCGCCTCCCCGAGATCCTGGTCCTGGGGCCGGGGTCCCCCTACGGACCCGCGGGCCTGTCTGCTCACTTCTACCGCCCTTCCGGCGCACGTGTCCGCCTCGTCACCGCGCGCGAGCTTGGGGAGGCCCTGCACCGGTCGCCTTCTTCTCTCCACGTGGCGGTCCCGGAGGGCTCGCACCCCCAGTTGCTGGCCCCTCGAACGCGTCGCTGCGCGGAGGTCTTCCGAAGCGTCCCCATGCCCTTCGGCGGCCTCCCGGGGATCCGCGCCGAGGACCGTTGGATCGTCTTCCGCTGCGACCCCGACGCCACCCCGGACTGAGGACGGCCACCCTCCCCCGCGCCGGCCGATGGTGTCGTACCTGGTATACACTCTCCTCCCGGTGTCACTCGTTGCGAGGTCGATTGTGATGAAGCTCCGCTCCCCCCTTCTGTTGGCCCTGGTCGTTGCCCTCGCCGGGACCGCCTGCGGCCGCCGCGAGAAGGAGTCCCCGAGCCCGTCGCCGACGGTGGCCGTGGCCACGCCGACTCCCGTCCCCACCCCGCGGCCGCCGCTGCTCGACCCGGAGCAGGCCACCGAGCAGGCTCCCGACCGTTTCCGCGTGCGCTTCGAGACGACGAAGGGTCCCTTCGTCGTCGAGGTGCACCGCGCGTGGGCCCCCCGGGGCGCCGATCGCTTCTACAACCTCGTGCGTCTGGGCTACTACGACGACGTGACCTTCTTCCGGGTGGTCGAGGACTTCATGGTCCAGTTCGGCATCCACGGCGATCCGAAGGTGGGCTCGGTCTGGCGATTCGCACAGATTCCCGACGACCCGGTGAAGCAGTCCAACACGCGGGGGATGGTCACGTTCGCCACCGCCGGGCCAGGCACCCGGACCACTCAGGTCTTCATCAACTACAAGGACAACTCCCCCCTCGACCGGCAGGGCTTTGCGCCTTTTGGGCGAGTCGTCGAAGGCATGGCAGTGGTGGACAAGCTCTACTCCGGCTACGGTGATGGTCCCCCGTACGGCCCCGACCAGGGCCGTGCCCACTCCGAAGGGAACCGGTACTTCCGAGGCGACTTCCCGAAGCTGGATCACATCAAGAGCGCCGAGCTCGTCGCCCCGGAGAAGAAAGCCTCCTGATCCGGCCCTGATCCGGTCGACGCCTCCTCTATGATGAGCGGGTGAGCTCCCGTCTCACCGCCGCGCCGTTCCGCACGCCGGTGCGCGAGTGGTTCGCCCAGACCTTCGCCGCGCCCACGAAGGCCCAGCAGCTCGGGTGGGCGGCGATCGCGGAGGGCGACAGCACCCTCATCCTCGCGCCCACCGGCTCCGGTAAGACGCTCGCCGCCTTTCTCGCGGCCCTCGACCGGGTGATGTTCGCGCCGGCGCCCCCGAAGGCCGAGCGCTGCCGGGTCGTCTACATCTCCCCCCTCAAGGCCCTGGCGGTGGACGTCGAGCGGAACCTGCGCGCGCCCATCCGCGGCATCGCCCGTGTGGCCGGACTCCACGGAGAACCCATCCACACCCCGGAGCTCGGCATCCGGACCGGCGACACGCCCACAGACGCGCGGGCCCGGATGGCCCGTCGGCCCCCCGACATCCTGATCACCACCCCGGAATCGCTCTTCCTCATCCTGACCTCACGGGCGCGCGAGATCCTGGCTTCGGCCGAAACCGTGATCGTGGACGAGATCCACGCCCTGGTGGGAACGAAGCGGGGCGCCCATCTGGCGCTGTCGCTGGAGCGGCTCGAGGAGGTCGCCGGTCGGCCGTTGCAGCGGATCGGGTTGTCGGCGACGCAGCGCCCCCTCGAGGAGGTGGCGCGCTACCTGGGGGGCGGGACCGGCCGACGAACGTGGAAGCCGCGTGCGGTCCGCATCGTGAACGCCGGAACGAAGAAGGCCTTCGACCTGCGTGTCGAGGTTCCGGTCGAGGACATGTCGCGCCTCGGCGAGTCCGAAGACCCCGCCCCGGACGAGGGGGCGAAGGGGCCGCCCGGCGTCCTCTCGCGCCGCTCCATCTGGCCCGCCATCCACCCCCGTCTGCTGGAGCTCGTGCGCGCCCACCGCTCGACCATCGTCTTCGTCAATAGCCGGCGTCTCGCCGAGCGCCTGGCCGCCGCCCTCAACGAGCTCGCCGGTGAGCCAGTGGCCCGCGCCCACCACGGGTCCATTGCCCGCGACCAGAGGCTGGAGATCGAAGACGCGCTCAAGGAGGGCCGGCTGCCGGCGCTCGTGGCCACCTCCTCCCTCGAGCTGGGCGTCGACATGGGTGCGGTCGACCTCGTCGTCCAGATCGAGACGCCGACCTCGGTGGCCAGCGGCATGCAGCGGATCGGTCGGGCGAGCCACCACGTGGAGGCGGTGTCCCGTGGCGTCATCTTCCCGAAGTACCGTGGGGACCTTCTGGCGACCGCGGCCCTCACCGGGGCGATGAAGCGGGCCGCGGTGGAGGAGACACGGATCCCCGCGAACCCACTCGACGTCCTCGCCCAGCAGCTGGTGGCCGCGGTGGCCCTGGGGGAGCGCCAGGTGGACGACGTCTACGCCCTCGTCCGGCGGGCGGCGCCCTTCGCCTCGCTCTCGCGGGCCCAGCTCGAGGGTGTTCTCGACATGCTGTCCGGGCGCTATCCGTCCGACGAGTTCGCGGAGCTTCGTCCGCGGATCGTGTGGGACCGCCTCCGGGGCACGGTACGGGGCCGGGAGGGAGCACAACGCCTGGCCGTCACCAACGGCGGGACCATCCCCGACCGTGGCCTGTACGGCGTCTTCCTTGCCGACGCCGAGGGCCCGGGACGGCGGGTGGGAGAGCTCGACGAAGAGATGGTCTTCGAGTCCCGCGTCGGAGAGGTCTTCGTTCTCGGCGCCTCGAGCTGGCGCATCACCGAGATTACCCGCGACCGCGTCCTCGTGCTGCCCGCCCCCGGGGAGCCGGGAAAGATGCCGTTCTGGAGAGCGGACCGGGGCGCGCGCCCCCTGGAGCTGGGCCGGGCCATTGGCCGGCTCACCCGCGAGCTGGGGGAGCGCCCTCGAGAAGAAGCATTGGCGCGCCTGCGGGACGAGCACGATCTCGATCCGCGGGCCGCGGACAACCTCCTCTCCTACCTCGAGGACCAGCGGGAGGCCACCGGGACGCTCCCCGACGACCGGACGATCGTCCTCGAGCGGACCCGGGACGAGGTGGGGGACTGGAGGCTGTGCCTCCTCGGACCCTGGGGTGGGCGGGTGTACGCCCCCTGGGCCATGGCCCTCGAAGCAAAGCTGCGACGGTCGGGTGAGACGGAGGTGGAGACTCTCTGGAGCGACGACGGGATCGTGGTCCGCGTGCCCGAACGCGAGAGCCCCCCTGACGCAGCCGACCTGCTGCCCGAGCCCGAGGAGATCGAGGACCTGGTCGTCCAGGGCCTGGGGGGCACGAGCCTGTTCGCCGCCCACTTCCGAGAGGCGGCGGGCCGGGCGCTGCTCCTGCCGCGGCGGAGGCCGGGTCAGCGGACCCCCCTGTGGATGCAGCGCAAGAAGGCCCACGACCTCCTCGAGGTCGCGGCGCGCTACCCCGCATTCCCCATCGTGCTCGAGACGTTCCGTGAGTGCCTGCGCGACGTCTTCGATCTCGCCGGACTGGTGGCGTTGGCTCGCCGGGTGCGGCGACGCGAGATCCGACTGGTGACCGTCGACACCCGGACGCCGTCGCCCTTCTCCGCATCGCTCCTCTTCGGCTACGTGGCGAACTACCTCTACGACGGGGACGCTCCCCTCGCCGAGCGCCGGGCGCAGGCTCTGGCCGTTGACCAGGCCCAGCTGAGAGAGCTGCTGGGCGAGACCGAGCTGAGGGAGCTCATCGACCGCGACGCGCTCGCCGAGATGGAGCTGGCCCTGCAGTGCCTGGGCGAGGGCCGGCGGGCGAGCGGGCCCGACCGGCTCCACGACCTGCTGCTCCGCCTCGGCGACCTCACCCTCGTCGAGGTTGCCGCTCGTGTGGCGCCCGGGCCGGACGGCGACCCGACCCAGGAGGCGCGCGGATGGCTCGACACCCTGATTCGCGAGAGACGGGCGATCGCGATCAGGCTGGCCGGCGACGAGCGCTTCGCCGCGGCCGAGGATGCGGGACGTCTCCGTGACGCCCTGGGCGTCGCCCCTCCCCCGGGGCTCCCGGCGGCGTTTCTCGAGCCCGTCTCCCGGGCCCTCGTCGACGTGGTGGCTCGCCACGCGCGGACCCACGGGCCCTTCACCGTGGCCGAGCTCGCCGATCGCTACCGCCTCGGCCCGGACGCGCTCATCCGAGCGCTCGAGGAGCTTCGAGGTGACGGGCGGGTCCTCGAGGGAGAGTTCCGCCCCGGGGGGGCGGGCCGCGAGTGGTGCGGTGCGGAGGTCCTGGCGACGCTGCGCCGGCGTTCCCTGGCCGCCCTGAGAAAGCAGGTCGATCCGGCCGAGCCGGCGGCCCTGGCCCGGCTTCTCGTCGACTGGCAGGGCGTCATCCTCGGGGCTCCTGTCGGTGGTCGTCAGGGCGGCCCGGACGCGCTCCTGGACGTGATCGAGCAGATCCAGGGCGCCTCGTTCCCCGCGTCGATCCTCGAGCGTGACCTTCTCCCGGCCCGGCTGCCGGGCTACCGCCCCGAGGACCTGGACGCTCTGACCGCCGCCGGGGAGGTCGTCTGGGTGGGCCGGGGCCCCCTGGGCGAGCGAGATGGGCGACTGTCCCTCTTCCTGACCGACGCCCTGCCCCTGCTCTTCCGCCCGACGGCGGAGGTGCCTCGAGGTGGACTTCAGGATCGCCTCCGCACCCACCTCGCCCGAGCCGGCGCGTCGTTCTTCGGCGAGCTTCTGGCCGCGGCCGGAGACGGTCTCGCCCGCCCCGTGGTCGACGCGCTGTGGGACCTCGCCTGGGCGGGGGTGGTCACGAACGACACCCCGGGGGCGCTCCGGGCCTTCCTCTCCGCCCGCGCTCCCCGGTCGGAGCGCCAGCACCGCCTCGCCCCCTTCCGGTCGAGGCGGCAGGTCCCTCCCTCGGCGGTGGGTCGTTGGTCCCTGACTCCGGTCCCCGCCGCGGCCCCCTCTCCCACCGAGATGATGAAGGCCCAGGCTGAGCAGCTCCTCGCCCGCCACGGCGTCCTCACCCGTGACGCCGTGGCCGGCGAGGACCTGCCCGGAGGATTTTCCGCGGTCTACCCGGTTCTCAGGGCGCTCGAGGAGGCCGGCCGCGTGCGCCGGGGCTACTTCGTGGCCGGTCGGGGAGGACTGCAGTTCGCCCAGGCCGGGGCTCTCGAGCGTCTCCGGCAACGCGCGACGGTCATCGACGAGGAGCCACAGGCGGTGGTGCTGGCGGCGACCGACCCCGCCAACCCGTACGGCGTGGCCCTGCCCTGGCCGCGGGGGGGCGCCACTCGCCTCCAGCGGGCTGCCGGGGCCCACGTCGTCCTCGTGGACGGTGCCCTGGCCGCCTTCCTCACCGGCAACGGGCGCGACGTGGTGCTGCTGCTGCCCGACGCGGAGCCGGACCGCACGAGCGTCGCGCGGGCCACCGGACGCGCCCTCGCCCGCTGGGCGGCGTCCACGAGGCGGGCCGCTCTTGGCTGGGCTCCCGCCCCGGGGGTGAGCCTTGCCGACGGCCCCCTCGCTCCGTTCCTCGCCGAGGCCGGCTTCGTCCGCGCGGGTCCCGGGTTCCGGCTCGACGCGCCCGACCACTGAGGGACAGAGCCCCGGCCGTCGGAAGTCTCGGCGGCCAGCGGCGTCGCGCCCGCCGGCCGGGATCGGATCAGGCGCGGACCAGGGAAGCACCCCAGGTCATCCCGGCCCCGAAGGCGACCATCAACACCAGATCCCCGGGGGTGATGCGGCCGTCGCGCGTGCACTCGTCCCACAGCAGGGGGATGGTGGCCGCGGTCGTGTTCCCGTACTTGTGGATGTTGTGCGGAACCTTCTCGTCGGGGAGCCCGAGCGTCTTCTGGCAGTACTCGTTGATTCTCTTGTTCGCCTGGTGCATCAGCACCATCTTGAGCTGCTCCGGTGCGATGCCGTTTCGCTCGAGAACCGTCTTCGCCACTGCCGCCATGTGGGTCGTGGCCATCTTGAAGACGAACCGGCCATCCATGACCGGGATGTGGTCGCCTCGCGCCAGTTGCTCGGCGTCGATGTACGGGCGGTGCTTGAAGCCGGTTCCCGGCACGCAGAGCTTGTCGAAGTCCGCGCCGGCGCCGTGGAGGTCGTGGTCGATCACCCCCCGCTCGCCCTCCTCCGAGGCGCGCAGGACCACCGCCGATCCGGCGTCGCCGAAGAGAACCACCAGGTGCCGGAAGCGGGAGTTCCACTCCCACTCCTCCTTCGTCGGGGGGACGTCCGACTCCCCCAGGGCGTAGGCGTAGTTCTCCCGGGTCCACGGCATGAAGCCGATGTGGACCTCCGCCCCCACGAGCAGGACCGTCCTCGCCATCCCCGCCCGAATGTGGGCGTCGGCGAGCTGCAGCCCGTAGAGGAACCCGGAGCACTGCTGGCGGACGTCGAAGCACGGAACCGGAGGCATCCCGAGCTTGTCCTGGAGGAGGGTGCCGCAACCCGGGAAGAAGTGATCGGGGGTCATGGTGGCGAAGACCACCAGGTCGACCTCGTCCTTGTCCACCCCGGCCGAGTCGAGGGCTCGGCGCGCGGCCGCGGCGCCGAGGTCCGAGGTGGCGATGTCCGGGGTGGCGAAGTGGCGGGCCTCGACGCCGCTCCGCGTCCGGATCCACTCGTCGCTGGTGTCGATGATCCGGGCCATCTGGTCGTTGGTGACGCGGGTGGGGGCGATCTCGCTCCCGCTCCCGATGATCACGGCTCGCGGCATCCGAACCTCTCTTCCCCCGCGCGTCAGGCGCATGGTGCGATTCCAGACCTCGTCGAGCGTCCCCCCGGACCGGAGCCCGATCACGAGGAGGACCTTGCTCCGCCTCACGTTCCCCGCTCGCCCCGGATGATACCCTTCCCGGCGCCATGGCTCCCTCCCTGAGCGTCGTCATTCCCATGCACGACGAGGAGCCCTACGTACAGCGCGCGGTGACCGCGGCCCGCGAGGCCGCCCGAGCGGTTTCCGAGGACTACGAGATCCTCGTGGTCGACGACGCCTCCACCGACCGAACCGGGGAGCTCGCCCTTGCCCTGGCCCGCGACGATCCCCGAATCCGCGTGCTCCGTCAGCCCGAGGGGCGCGGCCTGGGGGCGGCGCTGCGGGCCGGCTACGCGGCGGCGACGCGAGAGCTCGTTCTCTACAGCGACGCCGACCTGCCGTTCGACTTCCAGGAGGTTCCCCGGGCGGTGCGGCTGCTCGAGTACCAGGAGGCGGACGTGCTCGCAGCCTATCGCTTCGATCGCACCAGCGAGGGCCTGGTGCGCACCCTGTACACCCTGGTCTACAGCGGTCTCGTGCGCACCCTGTTCGGCCTGCGGCTGCGCGACACCAACTTCTCGTTCAAGCTGTTCCAGCGTGCTCTCCTCCAGCGGCTCGAGCTCAAGAGCGAGGGCAGCTTCATCGACGCCGAGTTCCTCGTGCGGGCCCGCAACGCGGGAGCGCGGATCATCCAGATGGGCGTAGACTACTTCCCGCGCTCCCGGGGCCACTCCTCGCTCGCCGCGCCGGGAGTGATCGGGGGCATTCTCGTGGAGATGGGGCGCCTCGCCCCGGAGCTGTGGCGCGGCCGGTTGCCAGCCGGCCCCCGCCGTGGACAATAGGGCAACGCCCATGCTGACCGACGTCGTCGCCCATCCCATCGCCGAGACTTTCCGACAGCTGTCGGCCGAGCTGAGGAGCGGCGACGTCCAGGTGCGCTCCGGCCGGATGGTCAAGACCGCCTTCTTCGACCACGGTCGCCTGGTCTTCACCGCCTCCAACCTGCGGAAGGACCGTCTCGGGGAAGCCCTGGTCGAGGACGGACGGATCACCCAGGAGGAGTTCAACCACGTCTCCGCCCTCATGCGGGGAGAGCGCCGGCGCCGCTTCGGGGAGGCGCTGGTGAAAGCCGGGGTCATGGACCGCTACGAGGTCGGGACCGCGGTCGCCCAGCAGGTCCGCCGCATGGCGCTGTCCTTCTTCGAGCTGACGGACGGAGCCGCGATCTTCGAAGAGCGAGAATGCCCGATCCCCCTGGAGTACATGATCAGCATCTCCATCCACCGGCTTCTCTACGACGGGATCCGGAGGATGGAGCAACGGGACCTGATCATGAAGGGTCTTGGCCGGCTGGACCGGCAGGTGGTATTGGCCGAGGTGCCTCCCTTCACCTACGAACCCCAGGGGGAGGAGGAGCGCGAGATCCTGAAGATGGCCGAGCGCCGGGTCACCGTGCGCCGGCTCGGGTGGGCGGAAGGGGGCCTCACCCTCTCCCGCCTGCGCGCCACCTACGCTCTCGTGGCTTCCGGGATCCTGCGTGACGCCGACGAAGCGCCGGCGTCACAGCCGACGGTGCAGACCGAGACCGGGATGTTCCTCCTCTCCGCCCTGCACCACCGCCCCGACCCTTCCCTGCGTGAAGCCATCCGCAAGGAGGTCGAGCAGGAGCTGGAGCACTCGTCGCACTTCGACCGGGAGGCCTGGCTCCGGGTGGCCCGCTTCGCCCCGAAGACCGAGCTCGTGAAGGCTCTCGAAGAGAAGATCGAGCGGTATGGCGCCCTCCGCGACGGGGTGGAGGAGAGCGATCCCCTGCGCGGCGACATCGAGGTCATCCTCGGTCGGGCCTCGTCGGCGCTTCGTCTGGCCGAGCAGGCCCCTCACGTCGAGCCCTCGGAGACGGCCGCCGGGCGTCGGGCCCACGAGGAGGCGGCGTCAGCTCTGGAGAGGACGGCCCCCCGCCGGGCGGTGCCTCCCGCGCCCACCCAGGAGACCCCAGTCGACCAGACACGGCCCCCCCTCGCGGTGGAGCTCACCCCCGTCGAGGAGGAAGCGCCCCCGGCCGAGGCGCAGGCTCCCCCGCCGGAGGCGGAGACCCCCCCGGTCGAGGATCGCCCGCCCGATCAGACGCACCCCCGGGTCACGGACCCGGGACGCCGGGCGGTGGCGGCGGCGGGCGCGAGCTCGTTCAGCGGCCAGGCCCAGGTCGAGCACCTCCTCATGGAAGGGGAGGTCCGCATGACCGTGTCGGACTATGCCAATGCGGTGAGGGTCTACGACAAGCTCGTCAGGGTCGAGCCCAAGGTCGCCGCCTTCCGTCTCCGTCTCGCCATCGCCATGGCCTGCTTCCCCCGCACCGCGAAGCTCGCGGAGCGCGAGTTCTTCGAGGCTTCGCGCCTCGAGCCGGAGAACGCGGACATCCACTACCAGTGGGGTCTGTACTACAAGGCGATGAAGATCAAATCCCGGGCGGTGGCGGAGATGCGCACCGCGGTGCGCCTGAATCCCCGTCACGCCAGCGCGCGCCAGGAGCTGGAGAAGATGTCGCCGAAGGACTCCGCTCTCACCAGCCTGAAGAAGCTGTTCCGGTAGGAGGGTCGGGAACTCGCGCTGCGCCGGAATGCTGGCAGAGGGCGCGACGCACGGCGCGAGATCTGCCCCCGCCCTACCACGGCCGCATCACGAATTCCCACAGAAACCAGGTCGTCACGAAGACGAGCAGCAGCTGCGCCTCCCGGGGGGCCCGTCGCTTGGCCGTCCGCCACAGCCACGCCGCGGCGAGCAGTACCGGCAGCATCAGGACGAGAACCGCGAGCGCGGCGGGGAGGCCCAGCTGGTCGTGGCGACCGAGGGGTGAAGGCCCGGTGACGATGCCCCCGAAGAGCAGGTAGAGGTGAAGGGCGTAGACCAGGAGCGTCTCGTGGCCGAAGAGAGCGAGGGGCCGGATGCCTGGCACCTTCACCCTCGCCGCGCCCTCCACCACCAGCAGCAGGAGCAGCAGCCCTCCGAGACGGACGAAGACGTAGGCCGGTGAGGGTCCCCAGAAGTCCACCCACCCTTCCAGGGCCAGGGCCAGCCCGGTTCCCAGGGCGAGAAGGCCGATCCCGGCGCCGAGCGCCCGGCGGCGCCGCTCTCGTGGCTCGACCCGGCCGAGGACCGCGCCCGCCAGCGTTCCGGCCAGGACGAAGGCGGAGTACGGAAAGACCGGGAAGCGTGAGCCGCTGCTGTTGTCGAGATAGGGGGCCAGCGGCTCGGGAAGATGGCTGGCGAGATCCGATGCCCAGACGCCGGGAGCGGCGGCAGTGACCGCGAGGGCAATCGCCGCGGCCGCCAGCGTCCAGCGCCGGCCCACGACCCACTGGAGCAGGATCACGAAGAGCTGCGTCACCGCGATGACCTGCAGGGCGTCGCAGGAGAAGAGGATCTCCCGCTGGCGGGGCGAAGCCTCGTTCATCGTCTTCCAGAGAGAGAGCCACGGCAGGTGCAGCCAGTAGCCGACCGCGAGAACGAAGAGCAGCCGTCGCGTCCGCCGCAGGCTCGCCCTGAGGGACAGGGGGGCCCGAGGCAGCCCGGCAACGAACCCGGAGGCGAAGAGGAAGCCGGGTGCGGTCGACCCGTGGAACATGTGCTGGAACGCGTACCAGGGCGCCTCCCGCACCGCCGGGTCCAGGAGACGGTCGAACAGGTGTCCCTGGACCATGACCAGGACCATCAATCCGCGGAAGGCGTCGATGTACAGCTCGCGACGCTTCGGCGGTGGTGTCTCGGGCGTGGGCGTGCTCAGATCCAGTTCGGGAACCAGATCCACAGGCCGGCTCCCCCCGGGAAACGGAACGCCCAGGCGCCCTGGGCCACGGGGACCCCGGTGAGGATGGGAAGAAAGAGAAGGAACAGCATCCCGGCGAGCACCACGTAGCCGCGGGCTCCGGCAGCGAGGGGCCCGTCCCAGGCGCGGTCGAGCAGCATCCCGAGGGCGAGGCAGGCGTACGGAAGCGCCTCGAAGAGGTAGTGGCTGAAGTTGAGGGTGCGGGGAGAGAGGCCCCACGGCAGGTACAGGAGACAGAAGCCGGCGCCTGCGAAGAGCCGGCGAGGGTCGCGCTCGCGCCACCCGGTGACGAGGGCCCACAGGACCGCGGGAACCGAGGCCCACCAGATCGCGGGATTGCCGAGGGCCAGTATGCCCCGCACCGTCTGGTCGCCAGACCACCAGAAGTACCACGTGGGCCGATAGAGCCAGGGCCACGTCCACCAGGGGCTGAAGTAGTGGTGGGTCGCGCTGAGGTGAGCGTGATAGTCCCAGATGGCCTTCTGCTGGAGCACCAGCTGGGTCAGCGTCGCCTTCTTCAGCAGCAACACGTCGGCCAGCGTGTGGCTCTGCAGCATCCAGGGCACGTAGCTGATGTAGTAGACCGCCAGCGGGATGACGCCGAAGGCGAGGCCGGTCAAGGCGAGGTCGCGGGCCACGGCTCGCGGGGGCACGGCCTTCGCCTCGAACGCCCGTCGCAGCCGCAGGGCCACGAAGACGAGCCCGAGAAAGCCCCACGCCCACAGGCTCGTCCAGCGTGTCGAGATCGCCAGCCCCAGGGCCAGCCCCGCCGCCGACATCCGGGTGGCCGAGAGTCTCCCGGTGGCGCCGGCGCGCAGCACCAGAAGCGCGGCGAGCAGCTGGAACAGGACCGCGAAGACGTTGGTCATGGCCACGCGGCTCTGCACCAGGTAGACCCCATCCAGCAGCAGGAGGCCCGTGGCCAGGAGCGCCCCCCTCCTGGTGGGCAGCACCTCGCAGGCGAGCAGGAGAAACACCGGGGCGAGCAATGTTCCCGCCAGGGCCGGCGCGAGTCGCCAGGCCCAGGGCTCGTACCCGAAAGCGGCCACGCCGACGGCGATCAGCAGCTTGGCGGTGGGGGGGTGGACCCACTCGGTCGGGGGCTGACCGCGGAGGTACTCGAGCGCGGTCTTCGCGTGGTAGACCTCGTCGAAGTACTCCTCCCCCGGGTAGCCGATCCCGGGCAGGCGGAAGAGGGCGGCGACGAGCGCCACGAGAAGGAGCGTGCGGAGTGCGGGGCGACCCCGCGGGTCCCACCAGCTCGGGTGGTCGGGCATGGGGGAGCTCAGGGCGCGGCGAGGTCCCGCACGCCCTCCGCGCCGATGCGGCGCTCGACCGGGGCCTCGGCGAGCCGGGCCCAGTTGGAGTTGCCGATGCGAACGAAGACCTCGGCTCGGGGGTCCTTGAACCCGGGCGAGCGGAACATGTCGTCCGGCTCGGCCGCGGCCTGATAGCGTCCGACCGAGCGCACGGTGACCAGCCGGTCCTCGCCCGGCTCGAGGGGCTCCCTCCAGTTGCTCACCTGCTCCTGGATCGATCCCCAGGGTTCGTCCTCGGCGGTCCCCGGGAAGCGTGCCCGGGCCTGCACGGAGGAGAGGCGACCCGCGCTCCTGTTGCGCAGCCGGAACCGGACGGCCGGGGCGATGAAGTTCTGTCCGTCCCGGGGCGAGTCCACGATCCAATAGGTCTCGATGTCGGAGACCTCCAGGTCCGCGGCCGGGTCGTGGCGGCCGCAGGCGACGACGAGGCCAGCGAGCAGGAGCAGAGCCGACACGACGCGCACGCGGGGCATGGGGGATTCTACCGCGCTCTCTCGGCGACACCGGGAGACAGGAGGGGGAGCAGGAGGCGGAAGTGCGCGCCGGGGGCCATCGTCTCGGTCTCGTCGCACAGCTCGAGGCTGCCCCCGTGGTCCTCGACGAAGCGGCGAGCGACGGCAAGTCCGAGCCCGGTCCCCCCTTTCTTGCCGGCGCTGACGAAGGGCTGAAAGAGCCGACCGCGGACCTCCGGCGCGACGCCGGGTCCCTCGTCGGCGAACACGAGCTCGAGCACCTCGATGGGGCCGTCGGGCCCGGGCTGGGCCTCGACCCGTGCGCGCAGGTGGAGCCGCCCCCGGCCGCCCATCGCGTCCCGGGCGTTGGCGGCCACGTTGGAGACCGCGCGCCGCAGCTTGTCCACGTCCAGCCGTGTGCGCAGGCCCCGGGGCAGGTCGACGTGCCGCACCACGTCGAGGCCAGGCAGCTCCTCCTCGATCCCCGCCGCGAGGTCGAGGAGCAGCAGGGAGACGGGAACCGGCCGCAGAACCAGGCGCTCGGCCCCCCGGGCGAAGTCGAGGGTCTCGGTGGTCATGCGCTCGAGGCGGTCCACCGCTTCGATGATGAGCCCGGCGCGGGTGGCGACTTCGTCATCCGGCAGGCCCGGGGTCTGCAGCGTCTCGGCGTACCCTCGGATGACCGTCATCGGGCCCCGGAAGTCGTGCACCAGCATCCCCGCCATCGTCCCGAGAGCGGCGAGCCGTTCGGAGGCGATGAGCTCCTTCTGGTAGGTGTGGTTCTCGATGGCCAGCGCCGCTCGAGCGGCCACGTGGCAGACGAGAGGGGCATCGGCCACGGTCACGGGACACTTCCGCCGTCGGCCCCGCCCCAGGATCAGCATGCCGACGAGCCCGCTGCGAGCCAGTAGCGGCACCAGCGTCCCTTCACCGGCGTCCCCGGCGGCGTGGAGGAGCTGACCCTCGGAGACGAGCCAGCGGGCCGGGGGCCCCTGGGGGCCCACCGGCTCCGGGCGGAAGCTCTGAAGCCGCCCGTCCCGGGTGAGAGCGATGCCCTCGAAGGTCTCGAGCCCGCGATCCCAGAGAAGCAGCGTCGCGCTGGCCGCCCCCACCGCGGCCGGCAGCTCGCGGGTGAGGAGGCGGGTCAGGGCGGACAGGTCGGGGACCTCCAGGACGTCGTCGGCGAGACGTCGCAGCGCGGTGCGGCGAGCGGCCTTCGGCGAGGCGGTGGGCATGGTGACTTCGTTTTACACCCGGAAAACGGCATCGCTATACTATCTTCAGACAGTAAGCCGAAGCGCCGCCGTAGAGCGCCGGCAGGGCGCAGTCGTCCGGGCGTGGCGCCGACGAACAGTCGGACCGGACACCGGACGGGTCCTCACCGTTGTCACGGGGGCCAGCAGCGCCTGGAAGCCGCACGAAAGAAAACGGAGAAACGAGCACGATGATCGAGGTCGAGAGCCTCACCAAGAGGTACGGCCGCGCCACGGCAGTGGACGGGGTCTCGTTCCGGGTCGAGAAGGGCGAGATCCTCGGCTTCCTGGGCCCCAACGGGGCCGGGAAGACCACCACCATGCGCATTCTCACCTGCTACCTGCCTCCCACCGGGGGTACCGCCCGGGTGGGAGGCTACGACGTCTTCGAGCAGCCCATGGAGGTTCGCCGGCGTGTGGGCTACCTCCCCGAGACACCTCCCCTCTACCCGGACATGGAGGTCGAGGAGTACCTGGGCTTCTGCGCGAAGATCAAGGGCGTCGCCCCGAAGGAGCGCCGGTCTCGGATCGGCGACGCGATGGAGAAGACGCGGGTCGGGGACGTGCGCTCGACCCTCATCGGGAAGCTCTCCAAGGGGTATCGGCAGCGTGTCGGCCTCGCCCAGGCCATCCTCCACAACCCCGACGTCCTCATCCTCGACGAGCCCACCGCCGGGCTCGATCCCAAGCAGATCATCGAGACCCGCGAGCTCATCCGGGGCCTCGGGGGCGACCACACCGTCATCCTCTCCACCCACATCCTGCCCGAGGTCTCCATGACCTGCGGTCGGGTGGTGATCATCAACAACGGTCGGGTGGTGGCCGAGGACAGCCCGGAGAACCTCACCCGGCGTCTGGCCGGCGCCGGAACCCTGCGCCTGGAGATCCGCGGCGACGAGTCGGCGGTCCTGGAGGCGGTCCGGGGCGTCGCCGGCGTTCTCGCCGCCCACGTCCGAGGGGGGCACGACGGGGCGGTGATCGTCGACGTCGAGGCCGAAGCGGGGACGGACGTGCGCGCGGACCTGGCCCGGGCCGTGGTGGGCGGGGGGCATGGCCTGCTCGGTCTCGAGCAGCACGGCATGAGCCTCGAGGAGATCTTCCTGCACCTGACGACGACGGACGAGACCGAGGCGACGGGTGCCGCCGAGGGTGAAGGAGGCATGCCATCGTGACCGCGCTCAGAAACGTCGCTGCCATCGTCCAGAAGGAGTGGCACCACTACTTCGGAAGCCCCATCGCCTGGGTGGCGCTGTTTGTCTGGACGCTGCTGTTCGGCATCTTCTTCTACTTCGGCATCACCTTCTTCCTGGAGATGTCGATGCGCGCCTCCCAGCAGGCCATGCAGTATGGGGGACCGACCCGGCTCTCGCTCAACGAGATGCTCATCCGCCCCGTGATCCAGAACATGGCGGTGGTGGCCCTGTTCATCGCTCCCATGTTGACGATGCGTCTCTTCGCCGAGGAGAAGCGGCAGGGCACTCTCGAGCTTCTCGCCACCTCCCCGTTGAGCGACCTGCAGGTGGTGATCGGGAAGTTCCTCTCCGCCTCCGGGCTCTACCTCCTGATGATCCTGGCTGGCCTCGTCAACGTGGCCCTGATGTGGACCTACACCGAGAACCCTCCTGAGTGGGCGCCGATCGTCACCGGGGCCCTGGGGCTCCTCCTGCTCGGGGGCAGCTTCCTGGCCATGGGCACCTTCGTCTCCACCCTCACCCGGAACCAGATCGTCGCTGGCATCCTCTCGTTCTGCCTCTTCCTCGGAATGTGGACGCTGGGCTGGGCCGACTCGCCCACCGCCGGCCCGGTGATGAAGGCGGTGTCCTACCTCGGCGTCACCAGCCATCTCGAAGACCTGGCCAAGGGCGTCCTGGACCTGAAGGACATCGTGTTCTACCTGAGCGTCATCATCTTCGGGCTCTTCCTCGCCCACCAGTCGATCGAGAGCCAGCGGTGGAGGGCCTGAGAACCATGAGCATCCTGAAGAGACTCGTCGACTACCTTGCGCCGGCCGGCTTCATCCTCGCCATCGGCGCCATCGTCTGGGCGCGCTTCACGCCGTTCGGCCACCCCCTCCCGGGTGGGCTGCGCCCCTGGCTCATCGCGGCCGCGGCCCTCGTTCTGGTCCACCTCATCCTGCGCTGGGAGGACGCCACCCGCTATCTGGGCGTGCGCCAGGTGAAGTACGGGACCAACACCTTCGTCCTCGTCGTGGTCGTCCTCCTGATCCTGGGGGGGGTGAACTACCTCGTCAACCGCCACACGAAGCGGATCGACCTCACCAAGAACCAGCGCTACAGCCTCGCCGAGCAGACGAAGAAGGTGGTGCAGGGGCTGGAGAGCGAGGTCACCATCACCTACTTCCAGCGCGAGCGGGACATGGACGAGGGGCGGGATCGCCTCCGCGAGTACGAGGCCCTGTCCGACCGGCTGAAGGTCGAGTTCGTGGACCCGGTGAAGAACCCGACGCGGGCCCAGGCCTTCGACATCACGACGGTGCCGACCCTGATCCTCCAGCGCGGCGAACGGCGGGAGAGGATCTCCAGCGTCTCCGAGCAGGACATCACCAACGCCCTGATCAAGGTCACCCGCGAGGGCAGCAAGACGGTGTGCTTCGTGGAAGGAGAGGGCGAGCGCTCGACCGAAGACAGCGCCGAGCGGGGATACTCGGGGGCAAAGAGCGCCCTGACCGACAGCCAGTACGAAGTCGAGAGTCTCTTCCTCCTCCGCGAGAAGACGGTTCCCGAGAAGTGCACCGTGGTCGTCGTGGCCGGACCGGAGAAGGATCTGACGCCCGAGGCCATCTCCCCTCTCCGCGAGTACGTGCGCGGTGGCGGCAAGCTCCTGGCCATGGTGGAGCCGGAGTTCAAGGAGTCGTACCCGAATCTCGTGGGACTCCTCGAGGAGTGGAACATCCAGGCCGGCAACGACGTCGTGGTGGACATCTCGGGAGTGGGCCAGATCTTCGGGGCTTCCGAGCTGGCGCCCCTGGTGATGGACTACCCGTCCCACGAGATCACCCGGGACTTCCGGGTCATGACCCTCTTCGCCGGCGCCCGCAGCATGCAGGCGGGTGAGGGCAGCGTCGAGGGCGTGACCGCCCAGAACCTCGCCCGAACCTCGGAGCAGTCGTGGGCGGAGACGACGCTGAAGACGGAGGGGGCTCTCGAGTACGAGGAAGACTCGGATCGTCTCGGCCCCATCTCTCTGGCCGCCGTGGCCACCGTCAAGGGCGAGGCACCGGCCTCCAGCGAGGACGAGGGCGAGGCCGACGAGGCGAAGCAGGACGAGGGATCGGAAGAGGCGAAGGAGACGGAGAAGGAGAAGGCGCCGGAGGGCCGGGTGGTGGCGGTGGGTGACGCCGACTTCGCCTCCAACCAGCTGCTGGGGTTCCAGGGGAACCAGGACTTCTTCCTCAACGTGGTGGCCTGGCTGGCGGAGGACGCCGACCTCATCTCCGTCCGCCCGAAGGAGCCGGAGAACCAGAGCCTGTTCCTGAGCCGTCAGGTCCAGCAGAACGTGGCTTGGGTGGCCCTCGTGATCCTGCCCCTGATCTTCGTGGTCGCGGGCGTGGTCACATGGTGGCGGAGGCGATAGCGCAGTGAGACAGTTCTGGAAGACGGGGTTCGCCCTTCTCGTCCTGGCCGGTCTCGGCTTCTACATCTGGAAGTACGAGTGGGGCCAGGAGGTCGGGCCCGACGAGCCGAAGGAGTCCATCCTCGTCGTCGACGAGGCGAAGGTCACCGGAATCTCCATCGATTCAAAGGGGGAGGACTCCATCCGCCTGGTCAAGGAGGCGGGGGAGTGGCAGATGGTGGCGCCGTTCGCGGCGCCGGCCGACAGTACCGCCGTCGACTCGATCCTCACCCGGGCCGGGGATCTGGAGGCGGACGAGGTGGTGGTGGAGACCACCGAGGACCTGGCCCAGTACGGCCTCGCCCCTCCCGCCCGCACGCTGACCGTCACCGTGGAGGGCGAGGACGAGCCCCGGGTCGTCGAGTTCGGCGACACCGCTCCCGCCGGGTCGGCCGTCTACGCACGGACACCCCCCTCCCCGCGGGTCTACACCGTGGCTACCTGGGTCCTGAGCTCCTTTGACAAGAAGCCGTTCGACCTGCGTGACCGGGACGTCCTTCACGTCAAGCGCGACGACGTGCGGATTCTGGAGGTGGCGGGGCCGGAGGGTGACTACGCCCTGGCCCGGACCGACGCCGGGGACTGGGCCTTCACCGAGCCCCTGGCCACCCGGGCCGGTCGCTGGTCGGTGGACGGGCTCCTGGGCACTCTCGAGAACCTGCGCATGGAGTCGGTGGCGGCGGAGGAGGCGAAGAGCCTGAAGCCCTACGGCCTCGACCGCCCCGCGCGGTCGGTCCACCTCGTCCTGAACGACGGGACGACCCGCACCCTCGAGATCGGTGGTCCCGCCGGCGAGGACGACGACGGCAAGGTCTACGCCCGGGAGAAGGATTCGTCCCTCGTGGCCGTGATTCCCGGGGCCGTCGTCACCGACCTCGAGAAGGGCATGGGCGAGCTGCGGGCCAAGAAGCTCCTGGAGGTGGCGACGTACGACACCGAGGGCTTCGACGTCGTCTCCGGGGGAGTCACGAAGACCTACGCCAAGAGCACCACGGAGGACGACGACGGCCTGGACCAGACCCGGTGGAAGCGCACCGCCCCCGACGAGGCGGAGCTCGAGACGACAGCCGTCGAGGACGCCCTGTTCAAGCTGAGCGGGGTCGAGATCCAGGAGTTCCTGGACCAGCCCTCCGCGCCCTCCGCCTACGGCCTCGACGCCCCCGTGCTCCGCATCGCCGTGCGGGCCAAGACCGACTCCTGGGCGGAGATCGCCCGGAAGGACGGCGACGTCTACGCCCGCCGGAGCGGCGACGACGCCGTGCTCAAGCTCGATCCCGCCAAGGCGGGCGAGCTGATCGAGGCCCTCGAAGGGCTCGAGCCGCAGAAGGCCGCCGAAGATCCGGACTAGGGCGCGGGCTCTGCCGGTCCCGGGGGCGGGGCGTCCACCTCGTAGGCCCGCTCGATCACCACCGGCATGACCGGGGTGTCCGCGTGCTCCCCGCGCCTCGTGGTGGGCGTGCTCGCGATGGCGTCCACCACCTCCATGCCCTCGATCACCTGGCCGAACACGGCGTAGCCCATTCCCGCGATCCCGAAGTCGAGGTTGTGGTTGTTCCGCGCGTTGATGAAGAACTGGCTGGTCCCGCTGTCGGGATCCTCGGTCCGGGCCACGGCCACCGCCCCCCGGGAGTTCCGGAGCCGGTTGCGGGCCTCGTTGCGGATGGGAGGGCGCTCGGGCTTCTTCACCATCTCGGGGGTGAAGCCGCCGCCCTGGATCATGAAGTCGGGCATCACCCGGTGGAAGATCGTCCCGTCGTAGTGGCCGGCCCGCAGATACTCGAGGAAGTTGGCCACCGACAGCGGCGCCTTGTCCGGCCGGAGGACCATCTTGATGGTCCCGAGATGGTTAGCGCCCTGTCGGATCTCCAGGGCGACCACCGGGCCTTCCGGGGTCGCCTCCGGCGCGGGAGAAGCCGGGGCCTGAGCGAGGGCCAACACGAGGGCGAGAAGGTGCATGGGAAGGTCTCCTGCCGGGCGGGGGTCGCGTCCCGCTCGGCCGAGCGATTCTACCAGCCCCGTTGATTCACCAAGCGACGGGGCCGTAGAATGCCTGTAAACACATGGTCCTCTTCAACTACTCGACGAAAGAGCTGACCGCCAAGGTCGTCTACTACGGACCTGGGCTGTGCGGCAAGACCACCAACCTCCAGTGGATCCACGAGAAGCTGCCCATCAAGAACAAGGGCAAGATGCTCTCGCTGGCCACCGAGACGGACCGCACGCTGTTCTTCGACTTCCTGCCCATCGAGATCGGGGCCATCCGGGGGATGAAGACCCGCATCCAGCTGTACACCGTTCCCGGACAGGTCTTCTACAACGCCACCCGCCGCATGGTGTTGAAAGGGGCCGACGCGGTCGTCTTCGTCTGCGACTCCCAGGAGGCCATGCTCGACGCGAACCTCGAGAGCTTTGAGAACATGCGACAGAACCTCGAGGCGAACGAGATCGACCCGGACGAGATCCCGATCGTGTTCCAGTTCAACAAGCGCGATCTTCCCAACGCGCTGCCCATCGAGATCCTCAACGAGCGGATGAACCCCCACGACTACCCGTTCCGGGAGGCCATCGCCGTGACCGGGGTCGGGGTGGAGGACACTCTCAAGGCGGTCACGAAGCTCGTCTTCAAGTCGCTCTCGGTCAAGTACGGCGAGGCCGCGACCGCTCCCCCGAGCCCGGCCCCCGGCCGCGCCCCGGCCCCGCCCCGTGGGGCCCCGCCGCCGGAGGCCACGGCGCCCCCGCCGCCCGACCCGCCCTTCGTCGACGGTGAGGAGGAGGACCTCCTCGGGGATCTCACGGGTGAGGCGCCTTCTCCGGCGTCCGCCGCCGCCGCTCTTCCCCTGGTCGTGGTCGACGAGGACGCCCCCCCCGCGGCCGCCCTCGGTGTGCCGGCGCCGGCGCCCAGCTCGGTCAAGAGCCACGATCCGGAGGGAACACTCGTCAGCAAGCGGAGCGAGGCGGACGAGCTTCGTCGACGCATCGCGAACCCGGGCATCCTGGAATCCGACGGTGAGATGGACCTCGAGGAGATCGTGGAGGTGGGCCAGACCACCCACGAGCGCTTCGACGACGAGGCCCTCCACCTGGTCTCCGGGCCCCCGGAGTCGTCGGCGGTCGCGCGTCCGACCGAGGTCGAGGTGCCCATCGACATCGAGGTCGCCCCGGGCACGAGCCGGATCCAGCTGACGCTTCGTCTCGTCCTCAACTTGAAGCCGCGCTGAGACGGGACTCCCTCCCAGGGGGCCAGTCGCCCCCCGACCCGGCCGAGGAACTAGAATCGAGGGATCATGCGCGCCTCCCGCCTCCGGTGGATTCTCGTCGTTCCCCTCCTGATCCTTCCTCTCCACCCCGCCGCCGCCCAGCTCGAGCCCCTCGCTCTCGACATGGGGGCGGGCGGCCTCGGCCTGGCGCTGCGCCAGGTGGGAGCGGGCGGCCGTGTCCTGTACGTGACCGCCCACCCCGACGACGAGAACAACGGCGTCCTCGTCCGCCTGGCCAGAGGCCTCGGCCTGCACACGATGCTGCTCTGTGTCACCCGGGGAGAGGGCGGCCAGAACGCCATCGGCCCCGAGCTGTTCGAGGCCCTCGGGGTGCTGCGCACCGAGGAGCTGATGGCGATGCACCGCTACGACGGCGTCGAGCAGCGGTTCGGGCGACCGTACGAGTTCGGATACTCGTTCAGCGTCGAGGAGACCTTCGACAAGTGGGGCCGGGAGGAAACGCTGGGGGACATCGTCCGGGTCATCCGTGACTTCCGTCCCGACGTCATCCTGACCCTCCCCCTCGTCTCAGGAGGAGGGGGACAGCATCACCAGGCGGTGGCCCAGCTGACCCGTGAGGCCTTCCGCGTGGCCGCGGCGGCCGATCGTTTCGAGACGCAGCTTCGGGACGGGCGGCGTCCGTGGCAGGCGCGCAAGCTCTACCAGGGAGGGACCGGCGGCTCCATCCCCGAGCTCCCGGGCGCCCCGGTCCGCCTGGCCACCGGTGTCTACGATCCCCTCCTCGGCATGACCTGGCAGGAGCTCGGGAGCCTCGCCCGGGCCCTCCACCGGTGTCAGGGGATGAGACAGATCAAGGCCGATCCCGGGGCGGCCGAGGGGATCTACTTCCTGCTCGACTCCGTGCCTGCCGTCGAAGGCGAGGAGGGCGACGTCCTCGACGGTCTCGACACCACCCTCGTCGGACTCGGCCGCTTCGACCCCGACAACACCTCCCTGCGCGCCGAGCTCCTCGAGCTCCAGGAGGAGGCGGAGGCCGCGCGGGCCGCCTTCGACCCGCTCTCCCCGGGCACCGTGGCGCGACCCCTCGCGGAGGCTCTTGCTGCGGTGCGTGCGTTGACGCGCCGGCTGCCAGAGGTGGTGGCCGCCCCCGAGGCCCGAGGCGAGGTCCTGGACCGCCTCGGCGACGAGGAGCGGGACATCGAGCGGGCCCTCGTACTCGCCCAGGGCCTCGTGGTCGAGGCCCGGGCCGAGGACGGCCTGGTCACCCCGGGCCAGACCTTCCGGTTGACGGTGTCCGCCTGGAACCACGGGTCGACACCCGTCGACCTCGAAGCCCTCGACGTGGAGGTGCCCACCGGCTGGTCGGTCGAATCCGCAGACGCGACGCCCGGGACGATCGAGCCCGACGGCCAGGGCCGGGTACGGTTCGACGTGACCGTGGCTCCCGATGCGCGCCTCTCGCAGCCCTACTGGCATCGCCGCCCGGACCTCGACCGCCACGAACTCGACGAGCCGGCCGACGAGACGTTGCCGTGGAGTCCCCCCGCCGTGATGGCCCGCCTGGAGGTCGGGATCTTGGGCATCGAGACGCCCATCTCCGCGCCAGCGCTCTTCCGCTACGCCGGTCCCTTCGTGGGAGGCGAGAAACAGCACGTCGTGCAGGTCGTTCCCAAGCTCTCGGTCCGGGTGGCCCCGGAGCTGTCGGCGGTGGCCGTGGAGGGCCCGGCCCGCGCTCTCCAGGTTCGGGCGTTCGTGCAGCACAACGCCACGGGGGCAGGAGAGGCGACCGTCAGACTGCCGGTGCCCGACGGCTGGTCGGTCGAGCCCGCCGAGGTGCCCCTCCACTTCGCCTACGAAGGGGAGGAGATCGCGGCTCGCTTCCGGGTGACCCCGCCGGGGACCAGGATGCCCGGAGAGGTGACGCTGCCGGTGGTGGCGGCCCGGGGGGGCCATGAGTACCGCCAGGCCGTCCAGGAGGTGGCCTACGACCACATCCAACGCCGCCAGCGCCTCGTGCCGGCCGAGGCGCGAGTCCTGCTCCTCGACGTCCGCGTCGGGCCCGACGCCTCGGTGGGCTACGTGATGGGAGCCGGCGATGCGCTGGCCGACGCCATCCGGGAGCTCGGTGTCCCACTCACCCTGCTCACCGCGGAGGACCTCGCCTTCGGCGACCTCTCACGCTTCTCGACCATCGTCACCGGGATCCGCGCCTACGAGACCCGGGGCGACCTCCGGTCCGTTCACCCGCGGCTGATGGAGTGGGTCGAGGACGGAGGCCACCTCGTGGTCCAGTACAACCGGGACGCCTTCAACCACGTCTCTCCCCACCGGACCCGGGGAGGGTCGCCGGAGGACACGAGTCCCTTCGTCCCCTACCCCGCGGTCACGGGCCGCGACCGGATCACCGACGAGACCGCCCCGGTTACTGTGCTCGCTCCGGACCATCCTCTCCTGACGACGCCCAACCGCATCGGGCCGTCGGACTGGGAGGGCTGGGTGCAGGAGCGGGGGACCTACTTCCTGGAGGCCCACGACCCGCGGTACGTGGACCTTCTCTCCGCCGCCGATCCCTTCCCCAACAACCCCGGCGAGAAGAAGGGGATGCTGGTCGACGCCACCGTCGGCAAGGGGACCTGGACGTACGTGGGCCTCGTGCTCTTCCGACAGATCCCGGCCGGGGTCCCCGGTGGCTGGCGCCTCCTCGCCAACCTCGTCAGCCGCCCGCGGGGGCGCTGAGCTCTGGCTCGGGCGGCCGCGGCCGGCCACCCGGCTGCGGGCCCGCGGGCTTCGAAGTGGAGCAGGGTCCTCGCCGGGCCCCGGCCGCCGCGTCCTCGACGTTCTGGGGCGCTGAGCTCTGGCTCGGGCGCCGCAGGCGGGTTCGGTCCTCAGCGGAGCCCGGCGGCCGGGTGGGGGCTCTCGTAGCGGATCCGGCCATCGACGATGGTGGCCAGGACCCGGGTCTTCAGGAGGGCGTCGTCGGGGACGGAGAGGATGTCCTGGGACAGGACGACCAGGTCAGCCACCTTGCCCGGCTCGATGGATCCCTTCTCGTTCTCCTCGAAGCCCCCGTAGGCGGGCTCGAGGGTCATGGTGCGGAGCGCCTCCTCCCGGGTCAGCCTCTGGTCCGGGTCGAAGCCGCCGGGGGGCTGCCCGCTCGGGTCCTGCCGGGTCACGGTGGCGTAGAAGTTCTCGAGGGGAGAGAGATCTTCCACCGGGGCGTCGGTGCCGTTGAGGACCCGCGCTCCCGTCTCGAGCAGCTTGCGCCAGGCGTAGGCTCCCTCCGCCACCCGAGCCGGGCCCAGACGCTGCGAGGCCCAGGGGCGGTCCGAAGTGCAGTGAATGCCCTGCATGGCCGCCAGGACGCCCAGGCGGCCGAAGCGAGGGATGTCCTTCTCGTCCAGGATCTGGGCGTGCTCGATGCGGAAGCGGGGGTCGGTTGCCCCCGGGTGCTCCGCCATCGCCTGCTCGTACACGTCGAGGACGATCCGGTTCGCGCGGTCCCCGATGGCGTGGGTCCCCATCTGGAAGCCGCGCCGCAAAGCCTCCCGGGCCGTCTCGAGCAGACGTTCGGCCGGCGTCACGAGCAGGCCGCGGTTCCCGGGATCGTCGGCATACGGCTCGAGGAGGGCCGCTCCCCGGGAGCCCAGGGCTCCGTCGGCGAAGGCCTTGACCGAACGGATGGTCAGGAACCCCCCGCCGAGGCCGACCTCCGGGGCCCCCAGCGCCTGCAGGGTCTCGAGCCCCGCCGCCATGGCGTACACGCGGATGCGCAGCTCCCCGCGGGAGGCCAGAGCGCGGTAGAGGTCGAGGATCTTCACCGTCGCCCCGGCGTCGGTGAGGCTGGTGACCCCCTTCTCGAGGCACTCCTCCATCGCCAGCCGGAGGGCGCGGCGGGTCTCCGTGTCGGTCCGGGGGCCGGGCCTGACCAGTCCGGTGGCGTTGTCGACGAAGAGGCCCGTGGGGTTGCCCTCCGCGTCGTGGATGATCTCGCCGCCCTCCGGGGTGGGCGTCTGCCGCGTGATCCCCATGACCTCCATCGCCTTGGCGTTGACCAGCACCGCGTGGCCGTCGGCTCGGGTGAGGACCACCGGGTTGTCCGGAGAGACTCGGGAGAGCGCCACGTGGGTGGGGAAGCCCCGCACCGCCCCCGGGGCCGAGCGGGTCCACTTCTCCTCGTGCCACCCCCGGCCGCGGATCCACTCGCCCGGCTCCCGTTGCCGTGCCGCCGCCGCCACCCGCTCGACGACCTCCGCGTAGTCGACGGTGCCCACGAGATCGACGTCCAGGCGGGCAAAGCCGATTCCCAGCAGATGGGCGTGGGAGTCGTCGAAGCCGGGGACCACGCTGTGCCCCGCCAGGTCCCGGACCCGGGTCTCGGGGCCCACGAGGGACTCCATGTCCTCATCGGAGCCGACGGCCAGGATGTGCGAGCCGCGAATCGCTATGGCTTCCGCCCGGGGTCGGGCCGCGTCCATCGTGTGCACGACGGCGTTCCTCAAGACGAGGTCGGCGGGCTCCGCCCCCGGGGCATGGGTTCCGGGAACAGAGGCCAGCAGGGCGGCGGAGAGCAAGGTGCGCAGCATGGAGCCTCCCAGTTGCTGCGGAGTATATCCCCGCCCCGCAGACGCTTGCCTCTGGCGAGACCGTTTGTCCTTGACACCCGGGAGGCAGTGCTCCTAGTGTCTGGCCCACACCAGACGTCGAGCCGCCGGAGGTTCCCATGCCTGACACCGTCTTCGAGGTTTTCGAGGCCACCGCGCGCACCCACGCCGACCGGCCCGCCATGCGGCGCAAGCGTGGGAGCTCGTGGGAGCCGATCACCTGGAGCGAGTACCGGAATGCCGTCCGTCAGGCGGCCCGCGGCCTCGCTGCCCTCGGGGCGGGCCCCGGGACCGGCGTGGCGATCATGGGCTTCGCCCGGCCTGAGTGGTACATCGCCAACACCGCGGTGATGATGACGGGGGGCCTCCCGGCCGGCGTCTACACCACGAACACCCCGGAGCAGTGCCACTACATCGCCGACCATGCCGAGGCGGTGGTCGCCATCGTGGAGAACCGGGAGTACCTCCAGAGGTTCCTGGCCGTGCGCGACCGGCTTCCCCGCCTCCAGGCCATCGTGCTCATGGAGGGAGAGCCCTCGGGCGAGGGTGTCCTCTCCTGGGCCCAGCTCCTCGAGGGGGGCTCCGCGACGAGCGAGGAGGAGATCGACCGCCGCATCGCCGCCGCCCGCCCCGACGACACCTGCACCCTCATCTACACCTCGGGGACGACCGGAGACCCCAAGGCGGTGATGCTCACCCACCGCAACATCTCCTGGATCGCCGAGAAGACCGTCGAGCTGCTCGACGTGACCGCCGACGACCGGCTGATCAGCTACCTGCCTCTCTCCCACATCGCGGAGCAGATCGCCTCCCTCTACATCTCCATGGCCACCGGGGCCTGCGTGCACTTTGCCGAGAGCATCGACAAGCTGGGGGAGAACCTGCAGGAGGTGAAGCCCCACGTCTTCCTCGGGGTGCCTCGGGTCTGGGAGAAGATCCAGGCCGGTATCGAGGCCGCCGGCGCCCAGAACCCCCCCCTGAAGAAGAAGATCGCGGCCTGGGCGCGGAAGACCGGCCTCGCCGGGGGCTACGCGGATCAGAAGGGCCAGCCCCGACCCTGGCTGTACTCCCTCGCCCACCGCCTCGTCTTCTCGAAGGTCCGCGAGAAGCTGGGAATGACCGCGACCCGCTTCGCGGTGGCCTCGGCGGCGCCCCTGGCGGTGGAGACCCAGGAGTTCTTCCTGAGTCTCGGCATCCCCATCCTGGACATCTGGGGGATGAGCGAGCTCACCGGACCGGCCACGATCTCTCTCCCCTCCGCCTACCGAACGGGGCGCGCGGGTCGGCCCATGCCGGGGAGCGAGATGAAGATCGCGAACGACGGCGAGCTCCTGGTGCGTGGCCCCCACGTCTTCAAGGGCTACTACAAGAACGAGGCGGTGACGCGGGAGACCATCGACCCCGAGGGGTGGCTCCACAGCGGGGACGTGGCCGAGTTCGACGACGAGGGCTTCCTGCGCATCACCGACCGCAAGAAGGAGCTCATCATCACCGCGGGAGGCAAGAACATCGCTCCCCAGTTCCTCGAGGGCAAGCTGAAGCAGATCGCTGCCATCTCCCAGGCCGTCGCCATCGGCGACCGACGACCGTACGTGGTGGCGCTCCTCGCCGTCGACCCCACGCGGGTGACCGAGGAGGCGGAGAAGGCGGGGAGCCCCGCGCAGACCACGGACGAGGCGGCCCGCTGCCCCGCGTTCAGGGCCTGGGTCGAGAAGCAGGTCGAGGAGACGAACCGCGGTCTCGCCCGCTACGAGCAGATCAAGAAGTTCGCGCTGCTGCCGAACGAGCTGACCACCGACGGGGGTGAGCTCACCCCGACGATGAAGCTGAAGCGTCGAGTGATCCACGAGAAGTTCGGCGAGCTCATCGAGTCGCTGTACTCCTAGCGGACACGTTGCAGACGTTGCCTTGACCGCTCCGGGGGTGCCGGCGTAGGCTGGGTCCCGTCTTCATCCGAGTTCTGTCTCAGCGAGGTCTCCATGCCCCCCTCCGTCGGCATGCGATTCGGTCGCTACGAGCTTCTCGCCCGCCTGGCCGTGGGGGGGATGGGCGAGGTCTTCCGGGCCCGGGACCACGACCTCCACCGGGACGTAGCGGTCAAGTTCCTTCCCGAGCGCTTCGCGGGCGACTCCCTGCGGCTCGGTCGTTTCGCCCAGGAGGCCCGCGCCGCTTCGTCTCTCAACCATCCCAACATCGTGACCATCCACGAGATCGGGGAGACCTCGGGCCTCCCGTACATCGTCATGGAGCTCGTGGAGGGGCAGACGCTCCGAGAGATGGTGAACGGCCCTCCCCCTCCTCCGCGACGCGTGCTCGAGATCGCGACTCAGCTCGCCGAGGGACTGGCCAAGGCCCACGCCGCCGGGATCGTCCACCGCGACCTCAAGCCCGAGAACGTGATGGTCACCTCCGACGGGTACGTCAAGATCCTCGACTTCGGCCTCGCCAAGCTGCGCTCCGACAGCGACGGGGAGCACGACCTGTGGGTCGACTCCACCATGGCGACCTGGCCCGAGACCTCTCCCTCGCCCCAGACCGCGGACGGCGCCGTCCTCGGCACGGTAGGGTACATGTCGCCCGAGCAGGCCCGGGGGCGCCCGGTCGACTTCCGCTCCGATCAGTTCGCCTTCGGGGCCATCCTCTACGAGATGGCGACCGGCCATCAGGCCTTCCACCGGGACAGCCCGCCCCAGACCCTGACCGCCATCATCGAGGACAACCCCGAGCCCCTGGGAGACCTCAACCCCGCGTTTCCTCCCCCCGCGCGCTGGATCGTCGAGAGGTGCCTCGAGAAGGACCCGTCCGACCGCTACGCCTCCACCGTCGATCTCGCCCGTGAGCTGAACACCGTGCGCGAGCGGCTGGCGGAGGTGGCCTCCTCCGGCTCCGGTCCCCGGGTCTCCGCCGGGATTGCGGCGTCGGGTCCGGGGCGCCGGACCCTGCGCGTGGCCGGGATTGCCATCGTGGCCCTGGGCCTCGCGTGGGGCGGCTGGGGGCTCCTGCGGCGGCATCTCCCCCCGGGCCCGGGATTCGGCCGGCCGCCGGTCATCGCGGTGATGCCCCTGGCCAACCTCACCGGGGAGGAGGGCTACGACGCCACTGCCGCCGGTATCGCCGAGGTCGTGGTGGGCTCGCTGAGCGCCATCGACGACCTCCAGGTCCTCTCCCGGGCGGCGACGGTGGGCTACGCCGACCGGCGGGACGACCTGCCCGCGGTCGGCCGCGACCTCGACGCCAGCTATCTCGTCGACGGGGTCCTGCAGCGCTCGGAGGACGAGCTGAAGGTGAGCCTCAGCCTGATCCAGGTCCCCTCCAACGTCGTCCGCTGGAGCGCCTCTTTCGACGGGGCCTTCCCGAAGCTTTTCGACCTTCAGTCCCGGGTGGCGGTGGAGGTCGCCCACGCCCTCCGCCTGAGCCTCTCGCCCCGGGGACGCTCCCGCATCGAGGCCCGCCCCACCGCGAGCCCCACTGCCTGGGACGACTACACCAGCGCCCTCGCCCTGGTCGACCGCCGCGATCGCCCGGGGAACCTCGAAAGCGCGGTGACGCACCTCGAGCGGGCCCTCGAGGCCGACCCCCACTTCGCCCGGGGCCACGCGCTGCTGGGTCGAGCGCTGTGGGAGATCTACGACGAGACCGGGGACGTGGCCTCGGCCGACCGGGCCCGGGACGCGGTCCAGGAGGCCCTGCGCCTGGATCCCGAGGACGCCAGCGTCCGCCTGGCCCTCGCCGGGATCTACGCCGGACGGGGCCGCACCGCCGAGGCCCTCGAAGAGGTCCGCCGCGCGCGCTCTCTGGACCCGGACTCCGACGCCCCCATGCGCCTTCTCGCCACCATCCTGGCTGACGACGACCAGACAGAGGCCGCCCTCGTCGAGGCCCGTCGCGCGGTGGAGAGGCGCCCGAACTTCGGGAGCAACCACGATGTCCTGGGATGGGTCCACTACCGGGCCGGTGAATGGGAGGCCGCGGCCGCGGACTACGAGCGCGTCACCGAGCTCGAGCCCGATAACCCCTGGGCGTTTCAGATGCTCGGATCCGTGAGGCACCTGGCCGGCGACCTCGACGGGGCGGCCGCCGCCTACACCGAGGCCATCCGCCTGGCCCCCGACGCCCGGGCCTGGGCCAACCTGGGCTACGTCCACTACGCGCGGGACCACATGGACGAGGCCCTCGAGGCCTACGACGAGGCGGTGGCCCTTGCCCCCCGCTCCGGGACCATCCGCCGCAGCCGGGGAGACACCCGGGCCAAGGCCGGTGATGAGGAGGGCGCCCGAGCCGACTGGCAAGCCGCGGTCGATCTCAGCCGGTCCGCCCTGGAGACCAACCCTTCGGACGTGGAGCAGCGCGGAAACGTGGCCATCTGCCTCGCCAAGCTCGGGGAGCGCGACGAGGCTCTCAAGGCCGCCGCGAGAACCCTGGAGGCCGGTCCCGACAGCTGGGTCGCTCACTACAAGGCGGCCGTGGCCCATGCTCTGGTCGGAGAACCGGACCGGGCCCTGATCCTGCTGGGCCGAGCGCTGGAGCTCGGGGCCAGCACGGCCCAGGCCGCCGATGACGACGACCTCGCAGCCATTCGCTCGTTGCCGGAGTTCCAGAGTCTGTTGGAGCGGACCCCCGGGCCCTCCGCTGACTGATGAAGGAGGTGGAACATGCGTGGTGAACCCGTCGTTGTCGCTGCATTGCTGGTCGTCGCTTGCCTGGCTGCCTCTCCCTCGGCGTCCGCCCAATCCAGGAAGAAGCCCTTCTCAGGTTGCGAGAAGGGGGCCCACCTGGCCAAGGTTACGATCACGGTTGAACCGAATGAGTCGGGAGGCGGGTGTCATGTTTCTGAAGTGATCCCTGCTTCCGTGTGCGTCGCCCCCAACGGTGCCATTCGCTGGCAGGTTGACGTGGAGCACGATCCAGGAACCGAGTGCGAAGTCCTGGGATCTGAAGGAGAACCTGCCCTCAAGATCACCGACCCGGATCCCCGGGTGCTCGACGACCCGGACGCAAAGGAACGCCCCCTGATCCTTGAGAACTGTCGGTTCAAAGACGTTCACTCGCAGGAACCCAACATCGTCTTCTGCGACATCATCGAGAATGCCCCCGAGGGCTTCTACAAGTACGGCTTGACCGGCAAGATCGCCGGGGTGGATCCCGGCATCGAGGTTCGCGGTCCGAGGGCTCCCTAGCCTCCTGACACGTCGTCGTTGGGGACCGCTGCCCTCTCTGGCCCGCTACTCCGACGGCTTGTCGGACGGATTCCGCCGCTCCCGGTGCCCCAGGAGGCTCGCACGGGTGAGGCTCCCGCGCCCGAACCGCCGGGTGACCTCGTCGCGCAGGCGGTCGGCGGGGGCGGGGGCCTCGTCCTCGGGGAAGAGCTCGAGCTGCGGCGCGTCCGACCCGAAGTGCGAGGAGTAGATCCCCAGCAGGCGCACCGGGCGTCCCCGGTGGACCTCGGCGAAGAGGCCCCGAACCACCTCGAAGACCTCGTTGCCGGAGTCCACCCCGGCGGCGAGGGTGCGGGCGTGGGTCCTCGTGCGGAAGGTCAAGTCGCGGTATTTCAGGGTCAGGGTGCGGGCCTTGAGGCCGTGGTGGCGTAGCCTCCGGGCCACGTTGTCGGCGAGGGAGAGCAGCATGGCCCGCAGGCGCTCGGGGTCGGCGGTGTCGTGGTCGAAGGTGTGCTCCTGGCCGATGCTCTTGGCCCCCTCCGACCCGGCGATCACCTCCCGCTCGTCGATCCCCCGGGCGAGGAGCTGCAGGTCGTGGCCGTGGGTGCCCAGGCGGCGCTCGAGGCGGGCCGGGTCCAGCGCGGCGAGATCGCCGACCGTCACCACCCCGAGCCGGGCCAGCATCTCCTCCATCTTCGGCCCCACTCCCCACAACCGTCGGACGGGCAGGGGGGCGAGGAAAGAGGCCTCTTCGCCGGCCGGCACCAGGACCAGTCCGTCCGGCTTGCGCATGTCGGAGGCGACCTTGGCCACCAGCTTCGAGGTCGCCACGCCCACCGAGGCGGTCAGGCCCGTCTCGTCGCGGATCTGCTCCTTGACTCTTCGCGCCACCACGTCGCCGGGGCCGAGGGCGCGCGCGGAGGCGGTGACGTCGAGGAAGGCCTCGTCGATGGAGACCGGCTCCACGAGGTCGGTGACCCGGCCCAGGATGTCCATGATGCGCCCGGACTCGTGGGCGTAGCGCTCCATGTCCGGCGGGAGGTAGACCCCGTGGGGGCACGCCCGCCAGGCCTGGGAGATCGGCATGGCGCTCCCCACGCCGAACCGGCGGGCCTCGTACGACGCGGTGGAGACGACGCCGCGCCCGCGTCCGCCCCTGGGGTCCGCCCCGATGATGACCGGGCGCCCCCGGAGCTCGGGACGGTCGCGCTGCTCCACCGCCGCGAAGAAGGCGTCCATGTCGACATGGAGGATCGAGCGTGTCCGGCAACGGCGGGCGGGGGGTGGCATGGTGCCCCCGGGGGCCTCAGGACCCCGCGTCCCGGCCAAGGACACGATCGCTACGGCGGAATCGTGTCCTTGGCCAAGGCATCGGGCCGCAGGCCGGTTCGGTCCCTCACGAGGCTCGGGCCACCGTGGCCCGCGCCCGGTCGCGGCAGGCCTCGGAGCAGAAATGCTCCTCGCGGCCCCCGACCTTCGCGGTGAGAGCGCGGGACCGGGGCACGTAGGTGTTGCAGATCCGGTCCCGCACCAGGTCCTCGGCCTGGCGCGCCGAGCGACGGGGCTCTCCACCGGAGCGGCGGAGGTCGCTTGCCGGCCCGAAGAGCCGGCCCACGGAGCGGGCGACGAAGCGGACGAAGGACAGGATGAGGAGGAAGTAGAGAAAGTAGAGGATGCCGCGGAGCACGGATCACGTCCCCGTGGAGGAGGCCCGGAGGGCGTCGATCTGCCCCTGCAGGCCCGCGAGCTGCGGATCGGACGGATGGAGACGGAGGACCTCTTCCCAGGCCGTGATCGCCTCCTTGGTTCGCCCCAGCTGGGTGAGGGCGATCCCCTTGTTGTAGAGCGCGTTGCGGTGGCTCTCGTCCACCGCGAGGACCGCCTCGAACTCGGTCAGGCCCTCGGCGGGCCGGCCCGAGTGCACCAGGCAGGCACCGAGATCGGTGCGCACGTTGTTGAGGTCCGGGCTCAGCTCGAGCGCCTCGCGGTACCAGCGGGCGGCGTCGTCCCACCGCTCGTGGTCCATGTAGAGGTTGCCCAGCTCCACCCGCGTGCCCACGTCGGCGGGGTCCCGCTCGGCGAGGGCCTCGAGCGCCTGCGCCTCGTTGGGGTCCAGCGGCGCCACCGTCGGAGCGGCCACCACCGTGGACGCCCCTCCCTGCGCGGTGGGTGCGGCCGTCGGGCCCACCACCGTGGGCCGGTCTCCCCAGCTGGCGCCCATGTACCCGACGACGAAGCCGAAGACGATTCCGGCCAGGGTGAACACGACGGTGTCACGTCTCATCTCGTGTGGGAACCTCTCATCGAGCGAAGGAGCCTACTCATCGAAGCATAAGACCCCCCCCGGACGGCGTCAATCTACCGACGCTGCGCTGGATTCACCCTTCACCTCGGGCGCGTCCCGAGGCTAGAATCAGGTCGTCAGCTCCCCGGAGGTGGGACATGATCAAGCTCAAGAAGGTGCTGGTCCCCACCGATTTCTCGGAGAGCGCTCGCCACGCGCTCACCTACGGAATCTCCTTCGCCCTCGAGTACGAGGCCGAGCTCACGCTTCTCCACGTCGTGGAGAACCTCACCGTGGGCTACGCCAGCGACCTCTTCCCGGTTCCCATGGCCGAGGTCTTTCAAGAGATCTCCGGCTACGCCCGGGCCGAGCTCGCCAAGCTCGGGACCGAGGCGAGGGCGAAGAACGTCGCCGTCGAGGAGATCGTCGTCCAGGGCAAGCCGTCGGCCGAGATCATGCGTGTCGCGCGGGAGACCGCGGTGGACATGATCGTTCTCGGGACCCACGGCAAGGGCATGCTCGATCAGGCCCTGTTCGGCTCGACCACCGAGCGGGTCGTCCGCCGGGCCCCGTGCCCGGTGCTGACCGTCCGCCTCGCCGAGCACGAGTTCGTGGACGGAGACTAGCTCAGTCCCAGGACACCCCGGACCAGCGCACCAGGACCGATCCCACGGTGAACCCCGCCCCCACGGCGGTGAGGAGGACGAGGTCTCCCCGGCTGAGGCGATTCTCGTCGAGGGCGGTCCCGAGGGCGAGGGGAATGGTGCCCGCGGTGGTGTTGCCGTACTCGTGGATGTTCTTCACCACCTTCACGTCGGGCAGCCCCATCCGGTGCTGGGCGGCCTCGATGATCCGGATGTTCGCCTGGTGGGCCACGAAGAGGTCCACGTCGGTCCCGGTGAAGTCGTTGCGCAGAAGGAGCTTCTCCGCGGATTCGGCGAACTTCCGCACCGCGTACTTGAAGACGTGCTGTCCCTGCTGCTTGATGTAGTGCATCCTGGCGTCGACCGTCTCCCGGGTGGCCGGATGCAGGCTGCCGCCGCCGGGCATGTTGAGGTAGCAGGCGCCGGAGCCGTCGACCTCGTGGCTGAAGTCGAGGATGCCGTTCTCGCCTTCGCCCGGCTCGAGGAGCACCGCCCCCGCCCCGTCGCCGAACAGCACGCACGTCGAGCGGTCCTCGTAGTCGAGGATCGCGGTCATGACGTCGGCCCCGATCACCAGCACCCGGCGGTGAGTCCCGCTCTGGACGAACTGGGCGCCCGTGGTCAGGGCGTAGAGGAAGCCCGAGCAGGCGGCGGAGAGGTCGAAGCCCCAGGCGCGGGTTGCCCCGAGCTTGTCCTGCACGAGGCAGGCGGTCGCGGGGAAGATCATGTCCGGGGTGACCGTGGCCACGATGATGAGATCCAGGTCCCCGGCCCCGATGCCCCGCCGCCGCAGGGCCTCGCGGGCGGCGGCGACCGCGATCTCGCTCGTCGGCGTTCCCGGCTCCACCACGTGCCGCCGCTCGATACCGGTCCGGGTGCGGATCCACTCGTCCGAGGTGTCGACGATCTTCTCCAGGTCGGCGTTGGTGAGCACCTTCTCCGGGACGTGGGTCCCGACCGCGGTGATGCAGGCCCGTCTCTGGTTCATGGGCGCGGGTTCCTCCGTGGCGCGACGGGCCACGTGCTCTCTTCCGTAACCGGGGCGATCCGTCTATTAGAACCAGCGGGCCCGGGGGCGGTCAACCCGCCGAAAAAGCCCGCCGCGAAATGCTATTCTGGCGACCTTCGCGGCCTTCTGACCGGCCGCTGCCCGTGGCACACTCACAGTCGAAAGCAAGGAGCAAACGTGAACCGAGTCCCGCTGCCGGTGGTGCAGGAGACGCCCGAGCCCGTGGAGTGTACCGAGTGCGGCAAGTGCTGCACCTACGTCGGGGTGGAGATCGACGCGCCGGATCGCGCAAAGGACGCCAGTGACATCCTCTGGTACCTCTACCACCCGAATGTCTACATCTACGTGGACGGCAACGAGGACTGGTCGGTGCACTTCGAATCCCGCTGCGACAACCTCGGCGACGACCTCCTGTGTCGCATCTACGAGCAGCGACCCCACATCTGCCGCGGGTTCGACAACAGGACCTGCGAGGTGAACGACCACGAGCACACGGCGCTCACCATGCACACGCCCGCCGAGTTTCTGGACTGGCTCCGGGTGAATCGCAAGAAGGTCTACAAGAAGATCCAGAAGCGCTACCTTCCTCCGGATCTCCAGCCGACCCCCGCCGAGCCGCCGAGAGAGAGGAAGAAGCAGAAGAAGGGCAAGAAGGGCAGAATGCGGAAGAGCTGAGAGAGGATCCAGATGAAGAACGCCTCGCCCCTCGTGGGCATCATCATGGGCAGCACGTCAGACTGGGACACGATGAAGAACGCCCGGGACACCCTCGCCCGGTTCGACGTCCCTCACGAGTGCCGTGTGCTCTCCGCTCACCGGACGCCCGGGGCGACGGTGGAGTACGTCGGCTCCGCCGAGGCGCGGGGGATCGAGGTGCTGATCGCCGCCGCGGGGGGGGCCGCCCACCTCGCCGGGGTCGTGGCCGCTCACACCCTGCTGCCGGTCCTCGGGGTGCCGATGGAGAGCGCCTCGCTCAAAGGCCTCGACTCGCTCCTCTCCACCGTGCAGATGCCCGGGGGCATCCCGGTGGGGACGCTGGCCATCGGTGCGCCGGGGGCGAAGAACGCGGCCCTGCTGGCGGTGGCCATCCTCGCCGGCCACCGGCCCGAGCTCAAGGACAAGCTCCGGGCCTTCCGCGAGGAGCAGACCGCGAAGGTCCTCAAGGCCACTCTCGAATAGCCTTCTTGCCGCCGGATCGCGGCTCGTGGTACGACCCGGCCGAAGGTGGCAACAACCTGTGGAGGGGGAATGATGCGACTGTCGATCGGTGGCGTCGTCCTGGCCGTGGCCGGCCTTTCCGTGACCCTGATCGCCTGCACGTCGGAGGAGCGCGCCATGTCCCGGTCTGCCGCAGAGGCCCCCGCGCCCGAAACCCCTCTCTCCTTCTACGTGGGCACGTACACCGACGGTGAGAGCCTGGGAATCTACCGCTTCACCCTCGACCCCGCCTCCGGGGCCGCCAGCGACCCGGTGCTCGCGGTGGAGGTGGAGAACCCCTCCTTCCTCGCCCTCCATCCCAATGGGCGGTTCCTCTACGCCGTGGGGGAGATGGGCGAGTTCCGGGGAGAGAAGACGGGCGCGGTGAGCGCCTTTGCCATCGACTCCGCGAGCGGCGACCTGACGGTCCTCAACCAGCAGCCGTCCATGGGGACCGGGCCCTGTCACCTGGTCGTCGACGCCCGCGGGCGGGTCGTCCTCGTCGCCAACTACGGCAGCGGCACCGTCGCGGTGCTGCCCCTGGGCGACGACGGCCGGCTCGGTGAGCCCTCCTCCGTCCAGTCCCACTCGGGGACCGGGCCCAACGAGAGGCGGCAGGAGGGGCCCCACGCCCACGGCATCGCTCTCGATGCCGAAGAGCGCCGGGCCTTCGTCGCCGACCTCGGGGCGGACCGGCTCTTCGTCTACGACCTGGACGCGGCCGCCGGTGCCCTCGCGCCCAGCGACCCTCCGGTTCCGGCCGTGGCCCTCGAGCCCGGCGCCGGTCCGCGCCACGTGGTCTTCGACCCGCGGGGGGAGGTCCTGTACTCCATCAACGAGCTCGACTCCACCGTCACCGTGCTCCGCTACGACGCGGCCTCCGGTGGCCTCGAGAAGGTGCAGACGACCACCACCCTCCCCGACGACTTCGAAGGCGAGAACTCGACCGCAGAGATCGCGATCTCTCCGGACGGCCGCTTCCTCTACGGCTCGAACCGCGGGCACGACAGCCTCGCGGTCTTCGCGGTGGACCCCGCCTCCGGCCGGCTGACCCTCGTGGGGCACGTTTCCACCGGCGGCCACTCGCCCCGGCACTTCGCGATCGACCCGACCGGGGGGTGGCTGCTCGCCGCCAACCAGCGCTCGGACTCGGTTGTGCCCTTCCGCCTCGATCCCGAGAGCGGGATGCCGGCCGCCGCCGGCCCCGCCATCACGGTCCCGAGCCCGGTGTGCGTCCTTCCCGTCCCCGCCGCGCCCTGAGCGCGCGGCGCGATCTTGGCGGGAGTCGTGATCGGGACTAGACTGCCCCGATGCCCATCGGCCCGGACGGACGCCTCCTCTGGGGCTTCGCCGCCGCATTTCTCATCGGTGCCCTCGTCGGGATCGAGCGGGAGAAGAAGAAGAGCCGGTCGGAGGACCTCGGCATCGGTGGGGTCCGCACCTTCGTCCTCTTCTCCCTGAGCGGGGCGGTGGCGGCCTGGCTGGCCATGCGCCTGGAGAGCGGCTGGGTCTTCGCGGTGCCCCTTCTGGGCGTCGCCGCCCTGACCGTGGCCGGCTATCTCGCCCAGGCCCGGGTCAAGCCCCGCTCTCTGGGTCTCACCACGGAGGTCGCGGCGCTCACCGTCTACCTCCTCGGGGGGGCGTGCGTGGCCGGACATCTCGAGACCGCCCTCGCCCTCGGGGTGGCCCTGTCCGCCATCCTCGCCTACAAGCGGTCGCTCCACGATCTGGTGGCGAGGTTGGGCGCCGACGACATCGAGGCGGCGGTCAAGCTCCTCGTCGCCACCTTCATCGTGCTCCCGCTCCTGCCCCGCGAGGTGATCGACCCGTGGGGGGCTATCGAGCCTCGCTCCGTGTGGCTCCTCGTCATCCTCATCGCGGGGCTCTCGCTCATCGGCTACGTGGCCACCCGTGCCCTCGGACCGGAGAGGGGCGCGGCGGTGACCGGGCTCGCCGGCGGGCTCGTCTCCTCCACCGCGGTGACCCTCACCTTCGCCCGGCAGAGCCGGGACGAGGGTGACGAGTCGGCCGACGCCCTCGCCACCGGCCTCCTCCTGGCCTGGGGCATCATGTTCGTACGGATCGTCGTCGAGGTGGTGGTCGTCCACCCGCCGCTCGTGGCTCCGCTCCTGCTGCCCATGGGGGCGATGGGGCTGACCACCCTAGCCCTGGCGGCCTGGTTCGCCCACCGATCCCGGGAGCAGCACCACACCCCCGGCGGCGAGATCCTCCTCAGCAACCCGTTCAGCCTGACCGCGGCGGCGAAGTTCGCGCTCCTCTTCACGGTCGTCCTCCTCGCCGTGAAGCTCGCGCAGATCCATTTCCCGGGGCGGGGCTACTACGTGGTGGCCGCGGTCGCCGGGCTCGCGGACGTCGACCCCGTCACCCTGTCCATGGCCACGGTCGTCCGCGACGGGGGGGCCGACACCCACACCGGTGTCGCTGCCATCGTGCTGGCCGCGCTCACGAACACGGTGGTGAAGTGCGGCATGATCGTGGTCCTGGCCGGTGCCGGGCTGCGCCGGCGGGCCGTGCTCGCGACGGCGCTCCTGCTCCTCTCCGGCCTCGCCGCCGTCGTTCTCTTCTAGAGACTCCGGATCAGCGCAGCAGCAGCGACTTGAAGTCCGGGGGCTCCGGGGTCGGCTCGTCGGAGAGGGCCTTCTCCACCGCGAGGTCCGCCATCTTCTCCACCACCCAGGGGAAGTGGGCGTCCTTGAGGCTGCGCTGGTCAAAGTCGGGAGTGTAGTTGGTCAGGTCGATCCCGTAGAAGCGATCGTCCTTGACCGCGAACTCCAGGGCGTTCATGTCGTAGCCCAGGGCCTGGTTGAACCGGAGTGACAGCTCCTCGGCCTCGTCCCTCAGCTTCGACGGCAGGGCGTCGTAGTCCTGGTCGTAGCCCCCCTGGGCCAACGGCGCGGGGTCGTACCGAATGGCCCGGGCCCACCTCTGCCCCACCGTGGGGATGCGGATGAAGGTGTCCCAGGAGATGAACTCCTGGAGCATCAGGGTGAGGGTCCCCGAGTTGTCGTAGTGCTCCATGAGCTCGTCGATGGAGTGGACCTTGTGCACGTTCTTCCAGCCCCCTCCGAAAGCGGGCTTCATGATGCAGGGTGTCCCCACGTAGTCGAGGAGCCCCGCGAAGTCCACCGGCCAGAGGTTGCGGAGGCTCTCCGCGGTCACGTCCTCCACGTACGACTTGTTGGGAAGGACCACCGTCTTCGGCGCGGCGATGCCCAGCTTCTCCGCCACCGCGTAGCCGAAGAACTTGTCGTCGGCGCTGCGCCAGAAGGTGTTGTTGATGCAGTAGGTCCCCTGCAGCGCCGTCATCTTGAGGTAGACCTCGTAGTACGGCACCTCGTGGCTCATCCGGTCGACGATCACGCGGTAGGGGACGTCCTCGTTCAGCTTGGTGCCGCCGAGCTGGATGTACTCCGCGGCCACCCCCCGGTCCATGGCCTGCACCTTCTCGATGAAGGCGTCGGGAAAGGAGTTCTCGCGCCCGCGCAGGACGCCGATACGGGTGTCGCTGTCCGCCATGGAATCTCCT
>JAJDNS010000102.1 GCA_022340585.1 Acidobacteriota bacterium | reverse complement strand
GCCATCGAGAACAAGGCGCGGGTGGCGGTGCCCGCCGCGGTCTAGAGCTGGTGACCGGCCGGGAGTCGTTCTGTTGACTGGACCCAGCTGGGTCCGGGTGGCGTCTCTCCGCACCCCGGAGGCCTTCCGAGCGCACCTCCGGGCGGGGCAGATCGAGCTCCCGCTCGACGACGTGCTCGTCTCCCCGGACGACTCGCCCATGTCCCGGTCGCTCGAGGCCGATGGCCTGCGGCCGGGCAACCGCTACTGCATCCTCCCCATGGAAGGGTGGGACGGCACCCCGGGAGGAGCGCCGACCGAGCTCACCACCCGGCGCTGGAAGAACTTCGGGCGCAGCGGGGCGAAGCTGATCTGGGGCGGGGAGGCGGCCGCGGTACGTGAGGACGGTCGGGGCAACCCCCACCAGCTCATGATCACGCCGAACACCTGGGAAGCGGTGGCTCGCCTGCGCGAGGCCCTGGCCGCGGCCCACGCCGAGCGATTCGGGCGCAGCGGCCTGGACGACCTGGTGGTGGGCCTGCAGATCACCCACTCGGGGCGCTACGGCCGGCCCAACGACTGGGGCCGTCCGGAGCCCCTCGCGGCCTTCCATCACCCGGTCCTCGACCGGCGGTTTCCCGACGGCGTCCGGGTCATCACCGACGACGAGCTGGACGTCCTGGTGGAGGACTACGCTCGGGCCGCGCGCCTCGCTCAGCGCGCGGGCTTCCAGTTCGTGGACGTCAAGCACTGCCACGGCTACCTCGGCCACGAGCTGCTGGGAGCCCGGCACCGCAAGGGCCGCTACGGGGGCTCGTTCGAGAACCGCACCCGGTTCCTGCGCACGATCGTCGACGGCATCCGGTCCGAGGCCCCGGGCCTGCGCCTGGCCGTGCGCTTCTCCGCGTTCGACACCGCGCCCTACACGAAGGACCCGGACGGCGTGGGAGCGCCCGAGGAAGCACCGCCCGGCGACGACGGGGCCTTCGGCCTCCTGCACGACGATGCCCAGCTCGACGGTGCCCTCGACGATGCCCGGCAGCTCCTGCGCCTTCTCCAGGAGCTGGAGATCCGCTGGGTGTGCGTGACCGCGGGCAGCCCGTATCACAACCCCCACGTGCAGCGGCCCGCCCTCTTCCCGCCCAGCGACGGGTACCTTCCCCCCGAGGACCCCCTCGTGGGGGTGGCGCGCCAGATCCGGGCCACCGCTCGTCTCAAGGCCGAGTTCCCCGACCTCGTGATCGTCGGCTCGGCCTACAGCTACCTGCAGGACTGGCTCCCCCACGTGGCCCAGGCGGTGGTGAGGTCCGGCGGCGCGGACTTCGTGGGCCTGGGGCGCATGGTGCTCTCGTATCCCGATCTTCCCGCCGACGTGCTGGAAGGGCGAACGCTCCAGCGACGCCGGATCTGCCGGACGTTCAGCGACTGCACCACGGCGCCTCGCAACGCCCTGCCGTCGGGCTGCTATCCCCTCGACCCCTGGTACGCCGCCCGCCCCGAGGCGGAGCGTCTCAAGGCCGCGAAAGGAACCGTCAGGAAATGAGCGAACCCGGCGCCCTCGGACCCCCCCGCCGCGATCAGGGACTGGCCCTCACCACCGCCTTCCTGTCGCTCTTCTCGATCGTGGGAGTGGCGCTGTACGGCCTGCCGTTCTTCTACGACTTCTTCGTCACCGATCTCGGCTGGACCCGCCAGCAGGTCACATCGGGGAACGCGCTGAGCAAGCTTCTCGTGGGGCCGCTGTTTGGGTTCCTCGCCGGCGTCATCGTCGACCGCTTCGGCCCACGCCGCCTCATGCTCGCCGGAATAGCGATGGCGGGGCTGGCCCTCGTCGGCCTCGGGGGGACGACGACGCTCTCTGCGTTCTACTTCTTCTACCTGTTCAATGCCCTGGGCTACGTCTGCGGGGGGCCGCTGCCGAATCAGGTGCTCCTTTCGCGTCTGTTCGACAAGGGGCGCGGGAAGGCCATGGGCTTCGCCTATCTCGGCATCGGCATCGGCGGCATGCTCGTGCCCCTCCTCGCCTACGCCTTGATCGAGCAGTTCGGCTGGCGTCTGGCCCTGCGCCTCCTCGGTGCCCTCATCATCGTCCTTGCCTTCCCCGCGGCCTTCTTCGTGCGCGAACCCCCCGCCGAACCGGGAGGTTCCACGGCCACGGCCGAGCCCGTGTCCATCGTTCCCGTCCTGAAGCGTCCCGCGTTCTACCTCCTGGCCCTGGGCAGCATGGCCTCCATCGGCGCGATCGGCGGGACGATCCAGAACATGAAGCTCTACCTCGCCCTGGACAAGGGCATGGCCCAGGGCCTGGTTGCCCAGGTGCTCTCTCTCGTGTTGGCCGGCAGCATCGGGGGACGCATCCTGATGGGCTGGCTGGCCGACCGCTGGCCCCGCAAGCGGGTGATGCTTCTCGTCTACCTCATCGTCGCCGGGGCCATCCCTCTCCTCGCGGTGGCGCCCACCACCGTCGCCCTCAAGGCCGCCGGGTTTCTCTTCGGGGTGGGGCTCGGCGGGGACTACATGATCATCCCCCTGATGGCCGCCGATCTCTTCGGCCTGAAGGTCATGGGGCGCCTCATGGGCATCGTGCTCACCGCCGACGGAGTGGCGGAGGCCCTGGTGCCCATGGCGGTGGCCACGATCCGCGACCACACCGGGACCTACACCCTGGGCTTCGTCCTGCTCGTGGCCCTCGCCGCCCTCGGCGCGATAGCGGTGACGCTGCTGCCCTCCCGCGGTGCCGCGACCACACCCGCGCCCGCGAGGACGCTCGAGTAGCCGGTGGATCCGCCACCCGTACCCGCGGGTGGCCCGGGGGCCGAGGCCGGTCAGGCGATGGTGTTGGGGTACCGGCCCAGGTAGATGTCCCGGGCGAGCTCGCCCTGCTGCTCGATGTTGTAGGAGCAGAAGGGGCGTTCGGGATCGTACAGGAACCGGTAGGGATCGTACCTGCCGAAGGTGGCGTACTTCGCGGTGTGCAGGAAGATTCCCTCCAACAGGACGTTCACGCCGCGCTGGTGCTGGAGCACGTGGGTCATCTCGTGGATGAAGGCGCCGGGACAGGACCGGGCCAGGTTGCCGCACTCACCTGGCCAGTAGATGTGGCCGTTGGGGGCCAGGATGTACCGGCCCTGGGCCGGCCAGTACTTCTCGTCGTGGACCCGCACCCGGGAGTAGTCGACCCGGTCGTCGAAGACCGACGCGGCCAGGGAGATCTCTTCTCCGGTCAGAGGGCGGCCCCGCTCCCTCGTCGGCGGGGCCGGGGTCCCTCGGGGCCAGAGACAGGAGCTCGGGCTGTCCTGGGGGTGACAACTCACGACATCCAGCGTGACACAGCTCGCGCCGCGACTCCACATGGGTGGCCCGGGAAACGTCGCTAGAACGCGCCGTTCACGGCCTCGCCCAGGCAGTCCCGTCGAGGGGGCAGTCAAACCTCTCGTCGACGGGGCAGGT
>JAJDNS010000099.1 GCA_022340585.1 Acidobacteriota bacterium | reverse complement strand
GGAGGACACGATCCACCTCGACGCGGTCCTCGACTACAACCGCGATCCAGACTACATGCACGGCCTTCTCCTTCATCGGTTGACGGTCGAGGCACTGGACGCCCTGGAGCAGACCGGCATGAGCAAGCGGGAGCTCATCCGGGCCCTCGACACCTCCCCCGCCCAGCTCTACCGCCTCCTGGACCCGACGAACCGGACCAAGTCCATCGGTCAGATGATGGCACTCCTGCATCTTCTGGGGCGGCGGGTCGACGTCACGGTCGAAGCAGCGTCCGAGTGAGTCCCATCCAGACATGGCCCGCACCCGCCAGCATCCCTAGCTTGGGTGTCCACCGGCCCCCGACCCGCCCCGCACCTATGAGCCCATCCGAATACCAGGACCTGGTCGATTTCCTGGTGAAGAAGTTCGACCGGATCGACGCACGGTTCCTGGAGATGGAGGACCGGTTGTCCGCCCGCCTGACCCGCGTTGAAGTCGGTCTCGCGGCCCTTCGGGACGACGTGAAGGCGGTGGCCGAGCAGGCAAGCTCGAACGCCGAGGCGATCGGGGAGAATCGCCGGTTGATCGAAGCCAACGGGGCCCGCATCGAGGCCAACGGCGCGCGGATCGAGGCCAACGGCGCGCGGATCGAACGCCTGGAGAGGCGCTGGGACACCTTCTCCGCCCGACCCCCTCGCTCATGACCCCATCCGATTACCAGGACCTCGTGGCGTTCCTGGTGAAGAAGTTCGACCGGATCGACCTGCGGTTCGAGGAAATGGAGGACCGGCTGTCCGCCCGCCTGACGAAGGTGGAGGTCGGGCAGGAGGTGCTCCGGAACGACGTGCATCTCCTGGCTGAAGTCGTTGCAGCCAACGGTCGACGAATCGAGGCGAACGGCCGGGCCATCCAGACCGTCACCGAGAAGGTCGAGCTGAATGGCGTCGGTATAGGGGCCGTCCGGGACCGGGTCGCAGCCCTCGAGGACCACCTTCGAGCGGTATAGCGACGCCGGGACGCTGAGCATTGCCAGCGGCGAGGTTGAACGGATCCACCCCTCCTGGCCATCTCCCCCACCGGGTACCGCCGACGGCGCCGGTCCCCTATCGTGCCCGCGTCTCGGCCGCCCACCTCCCGCACGTCCACCCCTCCGGCTCATGCACCTCCTTCCCCGAATCCGCGCCGCGTCCTCCGTCCTGCTCCTCCCGCTCCTCTCCGTGCAGCCGCTCTCCGGACAGAGCATCGAGGAGCTGGCGCTAAACGAGGTGGAGGGTCGCACCCCGGCCCTGGGCCTCGGCCTGATCCACCAGGGGGAGCTCGACTTCTTCGAGACGTGGGGGGTCGCCGATCGGAGTTCGGAGGCACCCTTCGCCGCCGAGAGCCTCGTGCCGGCCCCGTGGCTCTCCCCGGTGCTCCTGGCGACGCTGGTCCGGGCGCTCGACGCCCGGGGGCAGCTGGACGCCGACCAGCCCATCGGCCGGCTCCTGCCGTCCCTGCCCGACGCCGTTCGCGGCGTGACCCTGAGCGACCTCCTCGGTCATGCCGCAGGCCTCGACGACGCGCCTCGGCGTGAGGGGCGCAGCTGGGAGGAGGAGCTCACCGCTCTGCCGTCGAACGCCGTGTTGGGCGAACCGGGCCAGTTCTACTCCACCTCCCGGTATTCCTACCCCCTGGTTCTGCACGTCGTGGAGCAGGCCCTGGAGATGCCCTTCGCCGACGCGGTCGAGACGGCGCTGTTCGGTCCCCTCGGCATGGTGAACTCCACCTTCGAGCCCCCCACCCCCTCCTCGGTGGTCCAGGGCTACGACTGGGTGGGAGGCGAGTCGGGCATCGCACCCGTCCCCGCCGAGGACTGGGACGACACGGGCCTTCCGGTGGCCTACAGCACGCCGGCGGAGATCCTCCAGTTCATGGCCGCCCTCGGGAGCGGCACCCTTCCGGGCATGGATCCCTGGGCCAACGCCCCGCGCGGGCTCGTCCCGCTGCACGGCGGCCGCTCTTTCGTGGACGGCTTCTGGGCAGCCGCCGAGGCGGATCCTCCCGCCCGCTACTCCCTGACCTGGCAGGGCCAGGGGCACTGGGCACGGCTTCGGATCTACCCGGACACGCGGACGGTGTACCTGGTGCTCGGCACCGGAATGAGACCCGTCCCGATGCTCGCCGAGGTGGACCGGCGGGTGGCGACGGGGGTGGGGGACGTGGAGGGCTCGCTGACGGTGCCGGGGGAGCCTCGGGTGACCGTGACGGGATCCGACGCTCCCAACCTGCCGGCCATCGTCGACCCGTCGCCCTGGGCGGGCCGCTACCGCAACGGCGAGCTCCTCGTCGTCTTGAACCTCAGGGACGGCCGGCTGCACTATTTCGACGGCCGAGAGGAATTCCCGCTGGTGCAGCGGGACGACGGACGGTGGCATCTGGACCGCGAGGGGTTCTCGGCGCCGCCCATCACCCTGTTCGAGACCGCGGACGGGCGGTACGCCTACTTCATGGAGAAGGTGTACGTGCGGGAGGCGGAGCGGGACTGAAGCCTCCCATCCCATCCCCATCCCGCCATCCCTCCGCCCCACCCCCACCGCCATCCTTGGACGACACTCACCCGGCCCCTAGCTTGCCCGGAGGAGGAGCGTGCCGTGGAAACCAAGCAACGCCGGATCCGGTGGACCTGGGCGGAGTTCGCGCGCCTTCCCGATCAGGGAAGCCGTCGAGCCGAGGTCATCGACGACGAGCTGTACGTGACCCCGGCCCCGACGCCCTGGCACCAGCGTGTGGTCGCGCGCCTGATCGAGGTCTTGGGACCCTTCGTACGGGAGCATGATCTCGGGGAGGTCTTCCCGGGCCCGGTCGATGTCATCTTCGCCGAGGGGGACTACCTGGAGCCGGACCTCGTCTTCGTGCGCCGCGACCGGCTCGGGCTGGTCAGTGACCGGGGGATCGAGGGGCCACCGGACCTCGTGGTGGAGGTCCTCTCGCCCTCGACCGCGGGCCGGGACCGGGGGCTCAAGCGGGATCGGTACCGGCTGTATGGCGTCGCCGAGTACTGGATGGTGGATCCGGATTCCGGCACGGTCGAGGTCTGGCGGTTCCGCGAAGACGCCGGGGCGACCCGATCCTACGGGGAGGCCGAAACGCTCCGTTGGACTCCAGTCGCCGCGGGACCTACGCTCGAGGTGCCCGCTTCGGAGCTCGTGGGTCCTCGGCGTGCGTCGTCGTGAGTCCTCACCCCCCCGGCTCCACCGCCAGCTGCACCAGCTCCCGGAACCGCCGGAACGGCGGCCGCCCTGCGGGCGTCTGCGTGAAGACGAGGCCGATCAGGCCACGCTCCGGGTCCACGAAGGCGTCGGTGCCGTCGGAGCCGCTGTGGCCGAAGACGCCGGCTCCCGATCCCCACCCCTCGGCGCCGTCCTCCACCGCCCAGCCGTAGCCGTAGCCCTCGGCCCCCTCCACGTGGTCGCGGGTCATCTGGGTGACCGCCTCCTCGGAGAGGAGCCGGGTGTCGCCGTACGCGCCGCCGTTCAAGAAGGTCTGGAGGAAGACGGCGTAGTCCCACGCCGTGGAGATCATCCCTCCCGATCCTCGGGCGAAGGGAATGGTCACGGCGGCCCCAGGCTCCCACGCGCCGTCGGCACCTCGCCGGTAGTACATGGGACCCAGGCGATCCCGCTTCCCGTCCAGCGGGTGGTCCGCCCGATAGTTGTAGCTGTCCTCCATCCCCAACGGCGTGTAGAGGACCCGGTCCAGGTGGGCCTCCAGCGTCTCGCCGGACCTTAGCTCGAGGAGCCCGCCGAGGGTGTTGAAGCCCGGGTTCGAATAGCTGTACGCCCCGGGCTCGGC
>JAJDNS010000096.1 GCA_022340585.1 Acidobacteriota bacterium | reverse complement strand
CTTTGGCCCCAGGAGACTCCATGAACAAGCAGGCGAACATCGGCATCATCGGCGGCAGCGGGCTCTACGAGATGGAGGGCTTCACCGACGTCCGGCAGGTCGAGATCGACACCCCCTTCGGCTCTCCCTCGGACGAGCTCGTCGTGGGCACCCTCGAGGGCAAGAGCGTGGTCTTCCTGCCCCGTCACTCCCGCGGGCACCGCATCCTGCCCCACGAGCTGAACTACCGCGCCAACATCTTTGCCATGAAGCAGCTGGGGGTGGAGTGGATCCTGTCGGTGTCGGCCGTGGGCTCGCTCAAGCTGGAGTACGAGCCTCTCCACATGGTGGTCCCGGACCAGTTCGTCGACCGCACGCTCCAGCGCCGATCGACGTTCTTCGGCCGGGGGCTGGTGGCCCACGTGGCCTTCGCCAACCCCTTCTGCCCGAATCTCTCGAAGACCATGGTGCGGGCCTGCGAGGAGGCGGGGGCCACGTACCACGTGGGAGGCACCTACGTGTGCATCGAGGGGCCGCACTTCTCGACCCGCGCCGAGTCGGAGCTGTACCGCTCGTGGGGGATGGACATCATCGGCATGACCAACCTGCAGGAGGCCCGTCTCGCCCGCGAGGCCGAGATCTGCTATTCCACCCTCGCCATGGTCACCGACTACGACTGCTGGCACCCGGAGCACGACTCGGTCACCGCCGATCAGATCGTTGCCAACCTGGGGCGCAACGCCGGCACGGCGAAGGCGGTGCTCCGAGCCGCGGTGCGACGACTGCCCATCGAGCGTCGCTGCGAGTGCGAGAGCGCCCTGCAGAGCGCCCTCATCACCGCTCCCGACCTCGTGCCGGGCGTGATCAAGCGGGAGCTCGAGCCGATCATCGGTCGATACATCAAGGCCGACTAAGGAGTGTCCATGCCGATTCTCGTCGTCGGGAGCGTCGCCTACGACACGGTGGAGACGCCGTTTGGACAGGCCGAGCAGGTGCTCGGGGGGAGCGCTTCGTTCTTCTCGGTGGCCGCGTCCTTCTTCGCCCCCGTCAACCTCGTGGCCGTGGTCGGCGAGGATTTCGGCGAAGAGCAGCTCGCCGCATTCCGTGACCGGCCCATCGATCTCGAAGGCCTCGAGCGGACGGAGGGGAAGACGTTCCAGTGGCAGGGGAAGTACTCGCTCGACCTCAATTCCCGCGACACGATCCGCACCGACCTGAACGTGTTCGAGTTCTTCAAGCCCAAGATTCCCGCCTCCTACCGGACCTCCGAGGCCGTCTTCCTGGGCAACATCGATCCTGTCTTGCAGCGTGAGGTGCTCGACCAGGTCGAGGGCCCGAGGCTCGTCGCTTGTGACACCATGAACTTCTGGATCGACGGCAAGCCCGAGGAGCTGAGGGAGCTCCTCCGCGACGTCCAGGTGCTGCTGATCAACGACGCCGAGGCCCGTGACCTCTCGGGTGAGTGGAATCTCGTCAAGGCGGCGCGGGCCATCCGTGAGATGGGGCCCCGAACCCTGGTCGTGAAGAAGGGTGAACACGGGGTCCTGATGTTCACCGGGGAGGGCTCCTTCGCCGCCCCGGCGTACCCGCTCGAGGAGGTCTTCGACCCCACCGGCGCCGGGGACACCTTCGCCGGAGGGTTTCTCGGCTATCTCGCGAGCACCGGGGAGGTGGGAGATCCGGCGCTCCGGCGCGCGGTCATCGTGGGCAGCGCCCTCGCGTCGTTCTGCTGCGAGGCCTTCAGCCTCGACCGTCTCCTGACCCTGACCCGCGAGGAGATCGAGGAGCGCTACGGTCTCTTCCAGCGCCTCACCCGGTTCGCGAGCCTCTGAGGACCGAACCGGCCTGCGGCCGGCTGCCTTGGCAGCCCCTGATCCCTCCCGCGAGGTGGGGCAGGGGGTTACGGCGCCGCCGGAGGCTCGAGCATCGTGTTGACGATGGTCAGAAGCTTGTTCGCGGTGAAGGGCTTGTTGATGTACATGATCGCGCCCGACTCGAACCCCTCGGCGAGGGCCTCGCCTCCTCCCTTGGCGGTGAGGAAGATGACCGGAATCTCCTTCGTCCGCGCCTCTTCCTTGATGCGCCGGCAGACCGTGAAGCCGTCGATCTCGGGCATCATCACGTCGAGAAGGACGAGGTCGAAGTCGTGATCACCGATGACCTTGAGCGCCTCGGCTCCGCCCCCAGCGGTGGTGACATCGAACCCTTTCTGCTCCAGGATGGTGCGTTCCAGGCTCAGTATGTTCTCGTCGTCGTCCACGACAAGGATCCGCTTGGCCATCAACTCCTCCCGGTGGGAGTGCTGTGCGCAGTGCGCCGGATTCTAGCAGGGCACCCGGTGCGGGATAAAGCCCGGGGTCGCACAGGCTCGCTCAGGGCGCCACGTACCGGTCGCAGATCCCGCCGTCGATGCAGGCCTGGAATGTGCCCGTCCCGTACGTGACGACGAGGAACTGGTTGTCGGGATGGTTGAGGCAGGATGCCGGCCCGGTCTTCCCGAGGCAGGGACGACCCTCGACCGTCCACGTGGGTCCGATCCGACCGGTGTCCGTGGCGCGGCCGACCTGGAGGGCCTCGCAGGCCGAGCGCTCGGGATGGCCCTCGGGTCGCAGCGGACAGTAGAGCCGTCCGTCGGTGTAGCCGATGAGGCGGCAGTAGGCCCCGTCGGGTCCGACCAGGGGAGTGGCGTCCAGGATGCGCTGCGTGGGCTGGGTGTTGAGCACCGTCACCTTGACGCGAGTGAGGGACGGTGGCTCCGGCTCGCCGCAGGACTCGCTGACTCCGGCCCCGCTTCCGCCCCCGGGGTTCGAGGGCAGCGGTGCCACGTCCGGGGTGGGTGTGGGTGTGGGGGACGGCTCGTCCGGAATGAGCGAAGCATCGGCAATCTTGGGGTTCGTCGGAAGCTCTCCGGGGGACCCCGAGCAGGCTCCCGCCGCGACACAGATGGAGATCATGACGCCAGGAAGTACTCTCATCGTATGTTCCGCACGGTCACACACGGCTCGCGGGCTGTCAAGCGGGGGGGCCGACATCCTTCGTCCGCGACGTCTCGGTCCGTCGTCAGGCCGCCGCGAAGGCGCTCAGCGGTCCACGTTCTGCTCGCCGCAGACGCCGTTCTCCGCGCAGGCCGTGTAGAGGCCTCCCCCGCTCGCCCGAACCAGGTACTGGTTCTCGGGGTGGTTCTCGCACCCGCTCGACGGTCCGGTGCACAGCGAGCCGTCGCGTCTCCACGTTGGACCGGGGCGCCCGGTGTCCACCGCGACGCCGACCAGGAAGGCTTCACAGGCCGTACGCTCAGGGTGCCCCTCGGGCCGGACCGGGCAATTCGCCCGTCCGTCGGTGAACCCGATCTCGGCGCAGTAGACCGGATCCGGTCCCACCAGCGGCGTGGCGTCCAGCGTCCAGAAGTTGGGGCCCCTGAGGTGGACGGCGACGTTGATCTTCAGAAGCCCCGGGGGGAGCGGCTCTCCACAGCCACTGCCGTCGGGAGGAGGAGGCGTCGACGTGTCGGACGGGGCGTCGGGATCGGCCTCCGGTGTCGGCTCCGGCTCCGGGGCGGTCGGCGGGCCGCCGAGAACCGGCGCGCTTCCGTCCGCCGCCGGTGGAGCCGGCACGACCGCGCTGGGACCCTGCGGCAGCGGCTGTTCGGAGGGGCCCGGGTCCTCGGGGATGGCACACGCCAGGACGCCGACGGCAAGCAGCGCGACCAGAACGGCCTTCCTCGTCATCTCTCCCCCGCCCTCAGGCTACCCGCAAGGGGACCGCGGAGATGTGACACGCATCGCCCTCAGCGGACGACGTCGACGGACCCGCACTTGCCGTTCTGGACGCACGCCTCGTAGTGCCCGCTCACGTAGGCCCAGAGCAGATACTGGTTGTCCGGGTGGTTCTCGCACCCGTTGCCGTCGGTGCAGAAGCCCCCGTCGCGTCGCCAGGTGGGCCCGGGGCGACCGGTGTCCTGGGCCAGTCCGACGGCGTAGGTCTCGCACGCCACCCGCTCCGGGTGACCCTCGGGGCGAACCGGGCACCGGTTGCGTCCGTCGGTGAAGCCGATCTGCTTGCAGTACTCGTAGCCGGCCACGAGCGGGGTGGAGTCCAGCGTGTACTTGTTGGCGCCGCGGATGTGGATATAGACGTTCACCTTCTGGATCGGTGGCGGGAGCGGCTCGCCGCAGCCTCCGGCGTCTACCGGCGTTGTCGGCGTGGGCTCGGGCGTCGGGTCCGGCTCGGGCGCCGGGTCCGGAGCAGGGGTGGGGGTGGGCGTCGGCGTGGCCGGGGTCGAGGCCAGAGTGAGGGCCGGTATGGACACCGTCAGGACTCCCGTGCCCGCCGGCTTGTTCGTCTCCGTGGGTTGTGTCGGCAGCTCCTCGGTGATGGTGTGGCAACCCACGAGCAGCGCCCCCGCTGCGACGACCGTTCCGACCGAAATCCTCGGCATCGCGACTCCCTTATCTAGAATTCGTCTCACAAAATCACATATAACCTCCCTTGAAGTCAAGCTTTTTCGACATCAGCCAATCAGCTTGGCGACCACCTCCGCTGCCCGCGCCGAGGCCCCGGGGCCACCGAGGGCCTCTCGAACGCCTCTCAGCTCGGCCCTCTGCCTGTCGCGCTGGGCCGGGTCATCGAGGAGACGAAGCGCCTCATCGGCCACCTTGATCTGAGAGAAGTTCTTTTGTATCAGCTCTTTGGCAACTTCTTTGCCGGCGATCAGATTGGCCATCGCGTAGTGGGGGACCCGGACGAGGGGCCGCCCGAGCGCGTAGGTGATGGGGGAGAGCCGGTAGACGACGACCATCGGCATCTGCAACAGCGCGGCCTCCACCGTCGCCGTCCCCGAAGCCACGAGGCCGAGGGTGGCTGCGCCCATCAGGAAGTGGGTCTGGTCGGTCACCTGCACAACCGGTAGGCCTGCGAGGGCCCGGGAGAAGAGAAGGGGGTCGAGGCCGGGGGCCACTGCCAGGGCGAACTGGACCCCGGGCCGGCGCTGCGCGAGGAGGCGGAGGGCGCCGGCCAGGGGGGTGATGTTGTGGCGGACCTCCTGCGGGCGGCTTCCCGGCAGGACGGCAATGACCGGCCGCGAGGGATCCAGCCCGGCCGAGCGCAGGAAGGCGGCGGGATCGGGGGCAGGCTTCACCAGGTCCACGAGGGGGTGGCCCGCGAAGGTCACGGGAACCCCCGCGTCCCGGTAGAGCGCTTCCTCGAAGGGGAAGATGACGATCATGTGCGCCACCACGTCCCGGATCGTGCTGAGCCTTCCGCGGCGCCAGGCCCAGACCTGTGGCGACACGTAGTAGGCGACCTTCACTCCCCGCGCCCGCAGTGCCCCTCCGAGACGCAGGTTGAAATCGGGGTAGTCGATGAGGACCGTGAGCGCCGGGCTCTCGCGCTCGGCCTCCGCGAGCAGGGCGCGAAACAGCCCGCGGAGCCGGCGCAGGTGGCGGAGCACCTCGAACAGACCGACCACCGCCACGTCGCGCACGTGGGCGAGGAGGTGGGCCCCCTCGGCCTCCAGACGATCACCGCCCAGGCCGAAGACCTCGAGGCCGGGGACGTGGGGGCGGAGGTGGCGTACCAGCTCGCCGGCGTACAGGTCGCCGGAGGGCTCGCCGCACGAGACGAGGAGACGCTTCCTGGACGCGGTGGGCACGCCGAGGGAGTATATAGGGGACCGCGGGACGGCGGCACGCGGGACCGCCGGACGTCAGGACGGGGGGTGTCCCCATTTGCGGACGCTCGTTTCGGGGGCGTCCGGCCGGAGGATCGGAGAGATCCTTTTGATTCAGGCGCTTGGGTCACGCGGGAGACTCGGCGAATCGGGCACGAGGCTTGCACCCGACGTGGGTGGACGTGATCGGATCAGGATGCGGGAGGGGGTCATGAACGGACGGCACACACTGCTCTACGCCGCAGGATGCGCTCTGCTCGCGGCGTCGGCGTCTGGCCAGCAGGACCGCGCGGTGCCGCGTTCCGGCGGCGGTGGATCCTCGAGCGCGGGTTCGCACCACACTCCGTCAGCGGTCCACTCTTCGAGCGGGAGCAGCGGGAGCAGCAGCCCGTCGACGGGCTACCACTCGACGCCCTCGAACAGCATGACGACCGCACAGCGCCGGCACCCGCGGGCCGGGACCGGCCGCGGCGGTGGCGGCTACTACCCGAGCCACCCGGTCTACCCGGGCTACCCGGGATGGGGCTGGGGGGGCTACTACCCGGCGTACTGGGGGTACTGGTGGCCCTACGGCTACGGCTACACCGGGTGGGGGACCGGCTACTGGGCGGCCCCGTGGGGCGCCGGTGCGGTGTACTCCTACGCTCAGCCCGACCGGGGCTCCATCAGGGTGCTCGTCGACCCGTCCGATGCCCGTGTCTACGTCGACGGCTACTACGCCGGCGTCGTTGACGACTTCGATGGCCTGTTCCAGCGGCTCCACCTGGCGCCGGGGCGGCACGAGATCTCCTTGAAGCTCGGCGGCTACAAGACTCACCGGGTCCGGGTCTACGCGGATTCGGGCTCCACGCTGAAGATCGACCACGAGATGGAAGAGGGAACGGGCGAGACGTTCGAAGACCTGGCTCCGGACTCGGCCCTCCGTGAGGCCAGACGCGCCCCGACGGCGCCCTTCGAAACCGACCGTTCTCGTGAGCAAGCCCCGGCGGAGGGCGTGGGCGAGCTGCGTCTTCTGGTCGACCCCCGAGACGCGTCGGTCTATGTCGACGGCGAGTTCCGGGGCACCGGCCGCGAAGCGGGCACACTCTCCCTGTCGCCGGGTCGGCATCGGGTCGAGGTGGTTCGTCCGGGCTACCGCACCGAGGAGCGGGAGCTCGACGTCGCCCCGGACGGGTCGGCGGAGCTCTCGATCGAGCTGCAGCGCCCCTGAGGACCGAGCCGGCCTGGGGCCGGCTGCCTCGGCCAGGGACACGATCCCGCCATGGCGATCGTGTCCTGGGCAGAAGGGGCGAACCCCGGTCGCCCGCGGCCCCTGCGGTGGTGTCTGCCCGGCCTCGCGCACGTTGTGGGCGCGGGGCGGGCCGCATAGAATGGGCCCTTCTCGAGCTGAAGAAGGAGATCCCACCCATGCCGATCCGCCCCCCCGCCCTGACGATCCTCGCGCTGCTCATCGTCGGGGCCGGCCCCGCCGTGGCCGCCGATCTCGACAAGGACGACAAGACGTGGCTTGACGAGGTCCGTCCGATCATGCTCCCGGACGAGGAGAGCACCTACAAGGACTTGGAGGACAAGTCCGACCGCGAGGAGTTCCGGAGGATCTTCTGGGCCCGCCGCGATCCCGACCTCTCGACGCCTGAGAACGAGTACCAGCCCGAGTACGAGGCGGTCCGTGAGAAGGCGGACGTGCAGTACCGGGTCCCCGGGCGCCCGGGATCCCAGACGGACTGTGGCCGATTCCTCATCCTGCTCGGTGAGCCCGACGACAAGGAGGTTCAGCCAGGCGAGGCCAGCGTCCTCCATCGCGTCCCCGAGGTCTGGACCTACCGCAGCAAGGAGGGGGGGCGGACCTTCGAGGGCGGGGAGGCGACGATCGCCTTCGACGACCAGTGCCGGTCCCGCAGCAACCTCCAGGAAGTGCTCGAGGACCTCGCCACCGAGAAGGTGGTCCAGCCCCAGCTGGCCTATCGGACCGGGGAGGATGGCCACCTGGTGACCCTCGAGGACCAACTCCCCAAGGCCTCGCCGGCGCGGGCCCTCCTCGACTCGCCTCGCCAGGACTTCCCGGTGGCCATCGACACCAGCTTCATGAAGGTCTCGGAGGAGGTCACGGGTCTCGTGGGCCTCATCCGGGGGGAAGCTTCGGGCCTGTCCGTCGAGAAGCGGAACGGGCTTGACGTCGTCCCCGTGGTCGTCGTCACCAGCGCTGTGGGCACGGACGGTGCCGAGGTCGGCTGGAGCGAGCAGCCGGTGGCCGCGGCGGTACAGGAGGATGGCTCCTTCGTGGCGTCCTTCGGCATGGGTCTCCCGCCGGGCAAGTACACGCTGAACGCAGGAGTCGTGCTGCCGGATGGGCAGGGGAGCCTGGCCACCGCGGCGGTCGAAGCCCCGGACCTCACCCGCGTCGTGACCGCGGCGGATGGCACCACGTCCAAGGTGCCCTCGGTCGCCTCGATCCTCTTCGTCCGCGAGATCGAGGACATTCCGGCCGGGGTCGAGAAGGATCCCGAGTACCACTACGCGGCCTACCGGCTCGGCCAGACCCAGCTCCACCCGTTCTTTGGGCGGGAGCTGCACCAGGGCGACACCGTTTCCTTCTTCTACCTGATCTACGACCTCCAGGTGGACGCGGCCTCGGGAAAGGCGGATTCGGTCGTCGCGTTCTCCATTCTCAAGAACGGGAGAACGCCCGTCGCCCAGGCCCCGGAGAACCCGGTCACGACCGAGGTGATGGCGTCGGCGATCGGTCCGGTTCCCCTCGCGGCCTATCCGCCGGGGGACTACGTCGTTCAGATCAGGGTCACCGACCGCCTGGCCAAGAAGACCGTGGTCAAGAACGAGAAGTTCAAGATCCTCGCTGCCGAGGGTGCGACCCAATGAACAAGGCGGAGCTCGTTGCCCGTGTGGCCCGGGACACCGGTCTCACCAAGGCCGACGTGCTCCGGGTGCTCGACGGAGTGCTCGACGTCATCGGACGTTCGCTCCGGCGGGGCGGCAAGGTGAAGCTGGTCGGCTTCGGTACCTTCCAGGTCGGCCGGCACCGTCCTCGGGCCGGGCACAACCCCCGGACCCACGAGCCGATGAGGATCTCCGCTCGGCGACTCCCCAAGTTCAGCCCGGGGAAGGACCTGAAGAAGCTGGTGGCCGAGGCCAGACCGCGGCCCGCCAAGCCGCGGGCCGCTAGGCCGCGGCCTTCTGCTCGGCGCTCTCGCTGAGCACCTCGAGGGCCCTCTCGAGGATCCGATCCGGGCCGGTCTCCTCGCCCTCGAGCTCCGGGCCGTTGGGGTCCGTCGCCGCCACCTTCACCCCGGGCTCGAGGCCGTCGCCGTGGATCGAGATGCCCGACGGCGACATGTACTTTGCGACGGTCAGGATCAGCCCGCCCTCGGGCAGGGGCACGGGCTGCATCCGGGCGGCCCGCCCGAAGGTGTGCTCGCCGACCAGCGTCGCCCTCGCGCTGTCGGAGAGGGCCGCGGCCACGATCTCGCCGGGGCCGGCGGTTCCCGAGTCGACCAGGACCACCAGCGGGCCGCGCCACGCGGTGCCGGCGGGGTCGGCCTCGAGGGTTGTCTCGTCGACCCGGCGGCCCACGAGCCGCGCCACCACCCCTCCCTCCATGAAGAGCGAGGCGACGGGAGCCCCGTGGGCCGGGTCTCCCCAGCCCGCGCCCCGCAGGTCGAGGACCATCCGGGTCGCCCCGTCCCGCTTCAGCACCTCGATCTGCGTCCGGAGGGCCTCGTCGGTGTCGCTGTCGAAGTCCGAGACGCGGAGGTAACCGGTCGCCCCGTCGAGCATTCGTCCCTCTGGCGGCGCCGGGAGAATCCGCTCGCGGACCACCGAGACGTCGAAGGGGTCGGCCCCCGCCCGCAGGATCCCGAGCGTCACCGTCGAGCCCGGGGCACCCCGGAGACGTCGCTGCCCGATCACCGCCGGCACCGGCCGGCTGTGGCGGCCGTCGATCGACTTGATGATGTCCCCGGCCCGGAGCCCTGCCTGCTCCGCCGGTGAGCCGGGCCGCGCGCCCACGACCATCAGGAAGGAGAAGCGTCGAGTCAGGGTCAGGCCGATGTCGGCATCCTGCTCGGGCGCCGACCGCTGGTACTCCAGGAACTGCTCGGCGTCGAGGTAGGCACTGTCTCCATCGAGGGCGTCGGTCATCCCGAGCCGCGCCCCGGCCATCGCCCGCTCCACGTTGACCGGCTCCACGTAGGCGTCGAGGACGAGGCGGACGACCTCGTTGAAGATGGCGAGCTGTCCGTAGCCGGAGTCACCCAGGGCCCGGGCCAGAAGAGATCCGACGGCGACGTACCCGATGAGACCGGTGGATGCGAGGGCGACGAGGAGGCGAACGCGGGGGCTCATGAGACGAGGATATCAGGGGCGCTGAAGCCAGTCGAGCGGGTCCTCGGGGCGGCCCCGGTGACGCATCTCGAAGTAGACTCCCGGCTTCTCCAGGCCTCCCTGACCGGAGAGGCCCACCACGTCGCCCGCGGCGAGCTTCTGTCCCTCCTCGACCTCGAGCTCGGCGAGGTGGGCGTACAGCGAGTAGTGCTTGCCCCCGTGGTCGACGACCACCATGAGGCCGTAGCCGCGAAAGCGACGGGCGAAGACCACCGTGCCCTCGTGGACCACGTGGACCTCCACGTCCGGCGGCGAGGCGATCTCGATGCCGTTGTGGACCGTGTAGGTGTCGAAGCGGGGGTGCTTGCGCCGCCCGAAGCCGGAGCGGACCCTGCCCTTGACCGGCCAGGGGAGGCTGCCCTTGAACGCCGCCACCGGGATGGTCACGTCCTCCTCGCCCAGCCCGCTCAGCATCTGGCCGAGGCGCGACTCCGCCTCGGCGAGCTCCTTCACGTAGGCGACGTGGGTCTCCTTGCGCTCCACGATCGACATCAGCAGCTCGGTCTTGCGCTTTCGCTGATTGTCGAGGCGCCCCCGTGCGGCCACCAGCCGCCCCCTCAGCTCGATGGACTCCGCGGTCTGTCTCTCGAGCTCGGCTCTCTGCTCGTTGAGGGTCGCGAGGTCGCTCCGAAACGCGGCCACCCGCTCCCGGTCGTGGCGGGCGAGGGTCGTCACGAAGCGGTACCCACGAAAGAAGTCCGAAGGCCGGTCGACCGAGAGCAGCAAGCGGGCGTAGCTCAGCTCCCCCAGCTTGTAGAGGGCCCGAGCGTGGGCGGCGAGGGCGGGGCGGGCGGCGGCGAGACGGCCCTCCAGCTCATCGACCCTCTCCACGGTCGCGTCGAGCTCGGCCTGGGTGCGACGGAGGGTGAGCCGGATCTCCCGAAGCTCTTCCGTGCGCAGGCGCAGCTCCACCTCGAGCTGCTCCACCTCGCCGAGGAGGCTCTTCTCCTCGCCCCGCAGGCGCTTCAGCTCCTCCTCGAGGGCCACGCGCCTCTCCTGCACGCGGAGCAGCCGCTCCTCGTCTGCGGCGGTGGGAGTCGGGTCCTGGGCCACGACCGGCCCGGCGACGAGTGCGAGAAGGAGAAGAGCAACTCTCAAGTCATTTGATTGTAGCCGAGCGGCGAAGGGCAGGTAGAATGCCGGGATTGTGACGCGACCCAGCTCCACCCTCTGCCCGTCGTGCGGCACCCTGGTCGGTGTCAAGGACCCGAAGTGCCTCAACTGCGGCCGGCGCAACCCCGGGATGTGGGGGTTCGCCCACGTTCTCCGCAACCTTGGTGATGACCTGGGCTTCACGAAACTCGTCATGTGGGCGTGCGGGGCGCTCTACCTGGCCAGCCTCGCCGCCGACTTCAAGGGCGTGCGGACGGGTGGCATGCTGTCCTTTCTCTCTCCCAGCCTCGAGAGCCTGTTCCTCTTTGGCGCGAGCGGAGCGTTGCCGGTGTTCGGCTACGGCCGGTGGTGGACGGTCCTGAGCGCCGCCTGGCTGCACGGGGGCGTGCTCCACATCCTCTTCAACCTCTACTGGGTCCGAAACCTGGCGCCCGGGACCGCGCAACTCTACGGCCCGAGCCGGACGGTCATCATCTACGTGGCTTCGTCCGTTGGCGGCTTTCTCGCGAGCAGCGTGGCCGGGGCCTTCCTCCCCTTCCTGCCTTCGTTCCTGCGCGGCGCCGGCTTCACCGTTGGGGCCTCCGCCCCGATCCTTGGCCTTCTCGGAGCCCTGCTGCACTATGGGCGTCGCGGTGGCAGCAGCCATGTTGGCCAACAGGCCAAGGGCCTGGTCATCGTCCTCCTGATCTTCGGCTTCATCATGCCCGGGGTCGACAACTGGGCCCATCTCGGGGGCCTGGGGGGCGGCTATCTGACCGCGAAGCTCCTCGATCCCCTGAAACCCGAGCGGGGCGACCACACCCTCATCGCCCTCGGGTGCCTGGCCGCCTCGCTCCTGGCCGTCCTGGCCTCGGTGGTGGAGGGCCTGAAGATCCTTCGCTAGTCCTGCCAGGGACACGACCGCCACGGCGCAATCGTATCCCTGGCCAAGGCATCCGGCCGCAGGCCGGTAAGGTCCCTCACGAGGACGAGCGCTTCCGGGGGCCGACGGGCTCCGGAAGGGGCGTCGTCACCGGCACGGCCACGCGGATGAGGGGGACCGAGACCCGCGTGGGCTCCTCGGCCTCCCGGGGGACCGTCTTCATGTCGTCCCGCACCGGGATGAGGGTGGGCTCGTGGCGCGGGGCTCCCGGCCCGCCCGGGACGTCGCCGACGCCCCGGCCGAACAGGGAGCCGAGGTAGTGCTTGAGGGTCAGGTTGGTCGGCCCGTACCCCTTGTCGTAGAGGAAGTGCTCGCAGGCCTCACCCATGGCCGAGGCTGACGGGAACCGCCGAGCGGCCTTGCGCTCGAGGGCTCGGGCCAGGATCATCTCGACCGCGTCGGGAACCGCCTCGTTCGTCTCCTGCGCGGTCGGGATCCGTCCCGCGACCACCTTCTCGAGGACCTCGCCCGTGGTCTCTCCCGGGAACAGGCGCTCGCCGGTGAGCATCTCGTAGAGCACGGTCCCGAGAGAGAAGAGATCGCTCCGGTGGTCGGCACGCTTCTCCGTCACCATCTCGGGAGAGATGTAGGCCGGCTTTCCGGCCAGGTGGCTCTCCCGGGCCCCGCTCCGGGTGGCAATCCCGAAATCGATGAGCTTCACCGTTCCCTCGGTGGTCATCATGATGTTGCCCGGGCTCACGTCGCGGTGGGCGATCCGTGCCCGCTCGAAGACGTACTGGAGGGCCCGGCAGACCCGGCTCACGATGAACACCGAGAGGTCCACGTCGGGCAGGTACCCGAGCTCACGGTGTCGATCCAGGTACTCGATGAGGCTCCAGCCGTCGATGAACTCCAGAATGATGCACAGCTCGCCCCGGACCCGCTCGAAGTCGAAGATGCGCCCGATGTTCTCGTGGTCGAGAAGCGCGTACCGACGAGCCTCCTCCACGAAGAGCCTCAGGTGCTCGGGCTCCGCGTGCTTGAGCTGCTTGATGACGATGGGGCGCTGGAACCCGGCCTCGCCGATGAGGAGACCCTTGCACACCGTTCCCATGCCGCCGGCGCCCAGCTCTTTCAGGATCCGGTACTTGGTCTCGGACATGGGTGTGGCTCCGTTCCCACCGACGAGCGGGCAGGATCGCAGAGCCTGCCGGAGGGTGTCAAGGTCACTCCCCGTGGAGCGGCTATACTGCCGAGGATGCGCTACCTGGGCCTCGACGTGGGCGACGTCCGCATCGGGGTGGCGCTCTCGGACGAGACGGCCACCCTCGCCTCCGGTCTCCTCACGCTCGAGCGGGTCGGGCCGCGCAAGGACGTGAGAGCGGTGGCGGCTCTCGTGCGCGAGCACGATGTGGGCGAGGTCGTGGTCGGGATGCCGTATCGGCTCGACGGAACCCTGGGGCCACAGGGCGAGAAGGTGACGACCCTCGTCGAGGGGCTGCGCCGCGCCCTTCCGGTGCCGGTCGTGACCTGGGACGAGCGGCTCACGACCGTGGCCGCGGATGAGCTCCTCGCGGAGGCAGGGGTGCGCCGTCGCGACCGGAAGGCCCGCATCGACCGCGCGGCGGCGGTCTTGATCCTGCAGGGCTACATCGACGCCCGTCCGTCCCGGCCCCGGGAAGAGGGCCCGTGAAGCGAGGCAAGCGCGGAGGCTCCGGTCGAGCCCGCCGTCTCCTGGCGCTCTTCCTCCTGGCCGTGGCCCTGCTGGCGGTCGCCGGGTGGGGGGCGTGGCGCCACGAGACTCGCTCCACGCGGCTGGCGGCCGGGGCCCCCCCGTTGAAGTTCGTCGTGCCCCCGGGGGCCAGCGCGGAGGCGATCGCCCGGAAGCTCGAGGCCCTGGGTCTCGTGCGCCACCCGCTGATCTTCCGGCTTCTCGTCCGCTCCCGTGGCCTCGGGGGCCAGCTCAAGGCGGGGGAGTACGCCCTCCAGGGCCCTCTCTCCCTCGAGGAGATTCTCCAGGTCCTGGCCCGGGGCGAGGTGGTCCGGAGAGAGATCACCATTCCCGAAGGGCGCACGCTCGAGGAGACGGCCACCCTCGCGGGTGCCGAGGGGATGGCCGTGGACGAGTTCCTCGCCGAGGCACGGGATCCCCGCCTCATCCGGGACCTCGACCCCGAGGCCACCGACCTCGAGGGCTATCTCTTCCCCGACACCTACGACATCCCCCTGACCCCGGATCCCGCGCGGGCCCTCGTGCGCCGCATGGTGCGGCGCTTCCGCGAGGTCGTCGAGCCCGAGCTACCCCGCATCGCCCCGAGCGGCCTCACCGTGCGGGAGGTCGTGATCCTCGCCTCCCTCGTCGAGCTCGAGACCGCGGCCGCCGAGGAGCGGCCGCGGATCGCCGCGGTCTTTCTCAACCGCCTCGAGAAGGGGATGCTCCTGCAGACCGACCCCACGATCATCTACGCCATGAAGAAGGAAGGGCGCTGGGAGGGGAACATCCGCAAGAAGGATCTGGACATGGAATCCCCGTTCAACACGTACCGTCACCCCGGGCTGCCCCCGAGTCCCATCGGGTCGCCGGGTCGGGAGGCCATCCTGGCGGTGCTCGATCCCGTCGAGACCCGCGAGCTGTACTTCGTCAGCCGCAACGACGGGACCCACCAGTTCAGTGAGACGCTCTCCGAGCACAACCGGGCGGTGAGCCGCTACCAGCGCCGTCGGCGCAGCCGCTGATGGGTGTTCGGACCTACGAGACCGCCCCGGACCGGCCGCCGCCCCGGCCCGGCCCGGACCCGGCGGCGACCTTCCTGGTCGGAGGTCTCGCCGTCGCCCTCCTCCTGGCCAACGGGCGACCGATCGGCGCGCCCCAGCTCGAAGGCATCGCGGGCGCCCTGCTCCAGGCGGTGCTCGTGCCCGTGGGCGTGGTCTTCGAGCTGGACGAGACCGGACGTGCGCTCGTGGGGAAGATCCTCGCGGCCCTGTGCGCGGGCGTGGCCGCCGGGGCGCTCTTCGCCGCCGTCACCCGCCGGCACGCGCTCGGGGACGCGCGGGCGAGTGGGGTCGTCCTCGCGGTGGGGACCACCCTTGCCGCCGCGTCGCAGTCGTGGACGGGTGAAGCCCCGGCCACCGCCGCGGTGGCAGTGGCTCTCCTGCTCCTGACCCGGGCATCGGCGGACGACGACCCGGCCCCGGCGGCCCGGGCCGCGGTGCCGCTGGGTGTCGCCGTCCTGCTGGCCCCCTCGACCTGGGCCCTGGCCCTCGTGCTCCTGGCCGGCACCCTCGTGCGGTGGTGGCGGTCGGGCTTGATGCTCCTGGCCTGGACGGTGGGCGGCGTCCTGCTGGCCGGCCTCGGCCTGGCCATCGGGAGAACCGCCCCGGGCCCCCCGGGGGACTCGGGAGGGCTCGCGTTGCTCTTCTCGCCGGCGGATGGTCTCTTCGTCTTCGCTCCGGTGGCGGTCGTTGGCCTGGCCGGCGTCGCCCGCGCGGTCCGGCCGCCCCGTGCCCGACACCGCTGGGACGAGGCGGTGTCTGCTCCCTGGCTTCCCCTCACCGCAGGAACCGCAGCCGTCGCGCACGTGGCGGCAGTGGCGCTGGACGGGGGGTGGAGCGTCGGCCCCTTCTGGGGGCCGCGTCTCCTCGCCCCGCTGTGGCCGGCGCTCCTGCTCTTCCTCCCCGAGGGCCTCGCCCTCCTGCGCGTCGCCGGCAGCGTCCTGGTCGCCTTGTCGGTGGCGGTGCAGGCGCTGGGGGCCCTCTCCTACGACGGACGCTGGGACCGGCTGTACGGAAGCGACCCCGAGGCCATGTGGGACCTGGCCAGGAGCCCCATCCTCTTCCAGATCCGTGAGCGGGTCGTACGGCTCGCCCTGCCCGCCGTGGAGGGGAACCGTCTGGTCGTGCGTGAGCATCCGCTCGTCCTCGGGGGCGCGACCGGCTCCCGCGTGACCTTTCCTGTCGCCGGCCCGTTCCTGGAGGGGGCGGATGCCACCCTCGGCGACGTGCTCCTCGAGGGCGGGGCGCGGGTGGTCGACGGCCGCCTCCGCCTGCAGGGCCCCGCCGACGCCCTCTTCTTCCGGGTGCCCTCGGGGGCGCGGCTCCGGAGCCTGGAGCTTCGGGTCGTGGGAACGGGGTCCGGGACCCTGGCGGTGACCGAAAAGACCTTCTGGACCCCGGGAACCGTGCACGAGCACACGGTCGGCGGCTCCTTCCGTGTGCGGGCTCCCTGGTCCTACGCCGACTCCGGAGGCGGGGACATCCGCATCGCGCCCCGCGACGGAAGCCTCGAGATCGCGAGCGTCGCCCTGGTCCCGCCCGGCGAGCCCGAGAACGTCATCCGTCTTCGTTGAGCGCGGTCATGTCCTCCGGTCGTTCGCACTCGAGTCTCCCCACTTGAGCTTGGTGCGGAGGACCTCGAAGTGGTCGCGGCCCCGGGCCGTGACCAGCTTGAGCCGGGAGGGGCTGCCGGTGACCGTCACCCCGTCTCCGTCGGCGAGGGCGAAGGTCTCCTGTCCGTCCAGGGCGGTGTAGACCTCGACCCCGCGGGCCGCCCGCAGCCGGACCTCCACCCGGGACTCGTCGCCGACCACGAGGGGACGGTTGGAGAGCATGTGGGGACAGATGGGGGTCACCACCATCGCCGGAAGCGTGGGCCTCAGGATCGGTCCCCCGGCGGCCAGGTTGTAGGCGGTGGAGCCGGTGGGCGACGAGACGATCATCCCGTCCGCGCGGAAGGACGACACGAAGAGGCCGTCGACCGCCACGTCCACCTCGATGATTCGCGACGGGCCGGCCTTGGTGACGACCACGTCATTCAGGACGTCCTGCGTCACGTCGTCCTGCCCCTGCCGCTGCACGATCGCCCGCAGGAGACGCCGGTCCTCGTGCTCGAAACGGCCGCCGAGGACCCCCTCGAGGGTCGGGTAGAGCTCGGGAAGGGTGATCTCGGTGAGGAAGCCGAGGCTGCCGAAGTTGACGCCGAGCACCGGGATCGGTCGCTCGAGGAGACGGCTCGCCGCGAGCAGCGTGCCGTCCCCTCCCAGGACCACCAGGGCGTCAGCCCGTCCGGCGAGCTCGCCGCCCGTCGCCACCAGACAGCCGGGCTCGACCTCCGGGCCACCGAGGGCGGCGGTGGCCTCCTCGAGGCACGGCCGGTGCCCGCGCTCCCGGAGCCACGTCACGAGGTCGCGGACAACGGGTCCTGCCTCCTGGAGATCGGCCCGAGCCAGAACGCCGATCGTGCTCATCCCTCCACCGCCTTTCTCACGAGGTCCTCGATCCGATCCCGGGCCAGGGGCGCACCCTCGGGAACGAGGTGCAGGAAGAACTCGCGGTTGCCCTCGGCCCCGGTGATCGGCGAGGCGCAGCTCTCCCGTACCGCGTAGCCGCTCAGCTCCTGTGCCGCCGTCGCCACGTCCCGGAGCGCCTGCCGGTGCAGCTCGGGCTCCCGGACGATCCCGCCCCGGCCGACCTGTCGACGGCCGACCTCGAACTGAGGCTTGACCAGCACGACGACGTCGGCCCCCTCGTCGACGACCGTTCTCAAGGCGGGCAGGATCAGCCTCGTGGAGATGAACGACACGTCCACCGACGCCGTCCCGCAGGGCTCGGGCACCGCAGTCGGGGAGAGCTCACGCGCGTTCGTCCGGTCGCACACCACCACCCGCGGGTCGGTGCGAAGGCTTTCGTGAAGCTGGCCGCGACCCACGTCGACGGCGTAGACACGGATCGCGCCCCGGGTGAGGAGCGTCTCGGTGAACCCGCCGGTCGAGGCGCCGACGTCCACCGCCACCCGGCCCCGGACGTCGATGGCGAAGGCGTCGAGGGCGCCGGCGAGCTTCAAGGCGCCCCGGCCCACGTGGGCCGGGCCGGGGTCGACGGAGATCTCCGCGCCCTCCCTGACCCGCGCTCCGGGCTTGCTCACCCGCTCGCCGTTCATCGTGACCCGGCCGGCCATCACCAGGGCCTGGGCCTTCTCCCGCGACTCGGCGAGGCCGTGGTCGGCGAGCCAGACGTCGAGGCGAGTCACCGGTTCTTCTTCACGAGTGGCGGTCCACGATCAGGCGGGCGATCTCGGCCAGACGCTCCCCTCGAGGTCCCAGCGGCCCGAGGGCGTCGAGGGCCTCCTCGCGCAGGGCGGCCGCCATCTCCCGCGCGCCCTCGAGGCCGTGCAGGCTGACGTACGTCGCCTTGCCCGCGGCCTCGTCCTTGCCCGCGGTCTTTCCCAGCTGCTCCGCCCCCTCGGTGGTGTCGAGGATGTCGTCCACGACCTGGAACGCGAGGCCGATGGCGGCCGAGTACCGGGCGAGGAGCGCCAGGCTGGCCTCTCCCGCACCTCCCAGGATCGCTCCGCCTCGGACGCACGCGGAGAGGAGCGCCCCGGTCTTGGCGCGGTGCAGGGTCTCGAGCGATCCCGCGTCGATCGCCCGGCCCTCCGACTCCAGGTCCATCACCTGGCCGCCGATCAAGCCGGTCGTTCCGCAGGCCTCACCCAGGACCGCGGTGGCCTGGACGCGGCGGCGGATCCTCGTCTCGTCCCAGTCGGGGGGCATCGCGGCCAGAAGGTGGAAGGCCCGGGTGAGGAGCGCGTCCCCGGCGAGGATGGCCACGGCCTCGCCGAAGACCTTGTGGCAGGTGGGCTTGCCCCGGCGCAGGTCGTCGTCGTCCATGGCGGGCAGGTCGTCGTGGACGAGGCTGTAGGTGTGGATCATCTCCACTGCGCAGGCCAGGGGCATGATCTCTTCACGGCCCCCCCCCACCGCCTCGCCGGCGGCGAGCGCCAGGACCGGGCGTATGCGCTTGCCCCCGGCGAAGAGGCTGTAGCGCACCGCCCGGTGGATCGTCTCCGGCCAGGCGCTCTCGGTCGGCAGCGCCCGGTCGAGCGCGGGCTCGACTTCGGCGCGGAGAGCTTCGAGGGTTGAGGGCCGACTCGTCGTCACCAGCACCCCCTCAGCCGGCTTCCTCGTTCTCGGGCGGGGAGAGGGCCTTTGTCTCCGGGCGTCCTTTCGCGTCGAGCGCAGGCTCTCCCCTGGCGTCCTTGAGGAGCATCTCGATCTTCCCCTCCGCCTCCTCCAGCTTCCCGTGGCACAGGCGGGAGAGCCGGATCCCCTCCTCGTAGAGCTGGAGCGATTCCTCGAGCGGCAGCTCACCCTTCTCGAGGCGCTCGACGACCTTCTCCAGCGCGACGAGGGCCTGCTCGAACGTGATCACTTCGGTCTTCTTCACTCGGGCTCCCTCGATTCCACGGTGGCGCGGATCACGCCCCGATGCAGCTGAATGCGGAGGGGACGTCCCTCCTCGGTGTCGGTGGCGTTGCGCAGTAGCGCCCCCTCCGCCTCGTCCCACACGAGGGCGTAGCCCCGTCCCAGGACCGCCAGTGGCGAGAGGGCCTCCATCTGGCTCGCGAGCCGGGCCAGGCCCGCACGCCGGCGGTCCATCCCGCCCTGGACGAGATCCTGCAATCGGCCGGATCGGTAGGCCAGGCGCTCGCGTCGCGCCGCGATCTGCCGATCCCAACGAAACGCCTCCGCCCGCTCGCGCAGTCGCCTCTGTCCCTCTCGCCCGCGGTTCAGCAGGCCCAGGAGAGCTCTCTCCGCTCGCCGCATCATCTCGTCCACCCGCTGGGCCTTCACGTGCAACCGGCCCCGCTCGGCGGCGAAGACCCGGTGCGCCGCCGCGGCCTCCACGCGAGCCCGGGTCCGCGTGAGCTTCAGGCGGAGCCCGGCCCCGAGCCGGTCCTGGAGGGCGCCGATCCGGGCCGCGAGCTCCTCCTTGGCCTGGACCACCCGCTCGGCGGCCGCCGAGGGGGTGGGCGCGCGGACGTCGGCCACGAAGTCGGCGATGGTGAAGTCGGTCTCGTGGCCCACCGCGGAGATGGTGGGAATGCGCGAGGCCGCGATGGCCCGGGCCACTCTCTCCTCGTTGAACGGCCAGAGGTCCTCCAGGCTGCCGCCGCCACGAGCGAGGATCACGACGTCGAGCCCCCCCAGCCGGTTCAGGACCTCGAGCCCCTTCACGATCTCGACGGCGGCACCCTCGCCCTGGACCCGGGCCGGGTAGAGGAGCACGTCGAGGTTCACGTAGCGGCGACTCAGGACCCGGAGGATGTCGCGGATCACCGCCCCGGTGGGAGACGTCACGACCCCGATGCGCCGGGGCAGCACGGGGAGGGGCCGCTTCCGCTCGGCCGCGAAGAGTCCCTCCTCCTCGAGCTTCTTCTTGAGCTCCTCGAAGGCCTGGGCCAGCGATCCCTTGCCGAGAGGCTCGAGAAGCTGTACCGAGACCTGGTAGCTGCCCCGCGGCGGGTAGACCCGGATCGAGCCACGGGCGAGAACGTGCATGCCGTCCTCGGGGCGGAAGCGGAGTCGCCGCGCGTCGCTCTTCCAGACCGTCGCCGCAATCTGGGCGTCCGCGTCCTTGAGGGAGAAGTAGACGTGCCCCGAGGCCGCCCGCTTCAGGTTCGAGATCTCGCCCTCGACCCAGACGTCGAAGAACTCGGTCTCCAGGACGCCCCGAATCCGGTCGGTGAGCTCCGAGACGGTGAGGGCGCGCCGCCGCCCGGGCCGCGGCCCGGCCGAGCCTTCGAAGTCCAGCCCCTTCTGTTGCATCGCGCGGGGGCCATTCTATCAGGGCACCCCGCCGAGCCCGGTCCCCAGGCGGGAGGGCGAGAGCTTATGATGAGATGGGAAATTCGGAGGTCCCGCTCATGAGTCGAACCCGCGCGTTCTTCCTCTTCAGCCTGGTCGTCGGTGTCGTGCTCGGTCTGCTCATCTCGACCGGGATCCAGCGGGCCCTCTCGCCCGGCGGCGGCGCGGGGCCGGAGTCACCCCCGGGGGCCCGGGCCGCCGCCTCGGCACCCGTCTACGACGAGGACGAGCGCCGGACGATCGAGCTGTTCGAAACCGCGGCTCCCTCAGTGGCCTACATCACCACCGAGGTCCGACAGATCGATTTCTGGACCCGCAACGTCTTCGAGGTGCCGCGGGGCACGGGCTCGGGATTCCTGTGGGACGACCAGGGACACGTGGTGACGAACTACCACGTCGTCGAAGACGTCGCCCAGGGGCGGGGCTCGGCCAAGGTGACGCTGGGCGACGACGACTTCGACACCACGCTCGTGGGCCACGCCGAGGACCAGGACCTGGCCGTCCTCCGGATCGACGCCCCCCCCGAGCGCCTGGTGCCCATCCGGATTGGCACCAGCGGTGACCTCCGGGTCGGGCAGAAGGTCAACGCCATCGGCAACCCCTTCGGCTACGACTACACGCTCACCACCGGCATCGTCAGCGCGCTGGGGCGCACGATCCCGGCCGTCACCGGCATCACGATCTTCGACGTCATCCAGACCGACGCCGCGATCAACCCCGGCAACTCCGGGGGACCGCTGCTCGACAGCGGCGGGCGGCTCATCGGTGTCAACACCCAGATCGCCAGCCCCTCGGGGGCCAGCGCGGGGATTGGCTTCGCAGTGCCGGTGGACACCGTGAGCCGGATCGTCCCCGACCTCATCCAGTACGGCCGGGTCGTCCGCCCGGTGCTGGGTGTGTACTTCCACGACCGGCTCAGCGCGGTGGTGACCCGCCGCCTCGGGGTCGAGGGCGTCCTGGTCCGGGCCGTGGCCCCCGGCGGCGGGGCGGCGGCGGCGGGGCTGGAGGGGACGGAGGTCACCCGGCGGGGCCGGGTCGTTCCCGGGCACATCATCCAGAAGATCGACGGCAAGAAGGTCTCGAGCCAGGCCGATCTCCTCGGGCGGCTCGGCGGCTACCGACCAGGGGACACCGTCACCCTGACCGTCTGGCGGGACGGGGAGACGAGCGAGGTCGAGGTTCGACTGCAGGCCCCCTCCCCGTAGGTCGGGTGGGCGTCCGCCTTCCGGGCCCCGGACACGTCCGGTCGACGGACAGGTGGCAGCGACAGATCCCTGAAGTCCTTTGTGATCAACGTCTCGCTGATGGTACGACGGTTGCTTTGCCTGGAGGCATGACAGGCCCGCACGCCATCCTTCTCGTCGAGTCGGACGCCGAATGCGGCCGGACCCTGGCCCGGCTGCTCCGTCGCAACGGTCACCGGGTGCGCCTCGTCCGAACCGCCCGGGCCGCCTCGGCCTGGGCCGCGCGGGAGGCGTTCGACCTGGCGGTGGTGGACGTGCTGGTTCCCGGAGGAGGTGTCGACCTGGGGCGTGAGCTCGCCCGCCGCGTGCCCCGCCTCTACCTGAGCGTGGGGGCGCCCCTGCTCCCCGAAGAGATCCTCGAGGCCGCGCTCGGCTTCCCCGTGGTCCGCAAGGCGACCCTGCCGGATGCGGTGGGCAGCTACGGGAACGGCAACGGGAACGGCGCCGGCCCGCACTGAGCACGACGCCCGACCCGAGAGACGGAGCGTCTCCTCTCCCGAGGCTTCAGGACCCTACAGCCCGAGCTTCTTGATCCAGCGGTAGAGTGTCCGCGGAGAGACCCCGAGGATCTCCGCCGCCTTTTCGCGGCGCCACTTGGCCTTCTCGAGGGCCGCCCGCACGCGCTCGAGGTCGGGACCGTCGCCGCCGGAGGGCGGTGGGATCACGATGTCGTCGTCGACGTCCTCGGTGCGGGGCGAGACGGCCGGCGCCGAGCGGGTCGACGGGGACCGTCCGCTCTTCTCCACGATCTCGGTGGGCAGATCGTGGAGATCGATGTTCTCTCCCTCGGCCAGCAGCACCGCTCGCTCCACCGCGAAGTGGAGCTCGCGCACGTTCCCCGGCCAGTCGTAGACGGCAAGCGCGGCGAGGGCCGCCGACGTGAAGCTCTTCTGGTTGGGGAGCTGGCGGGCAAAGTGCTCGACGAGGAGAGGGACGTCCTCGGGCCGGTCCCTGAGGGGCGGGATGACGACCTTGACGCCGTTGATCCGGTAGAAGAGGTCCTTCCGGAACCGTCCCTCCGATACCTCCTCCTTGAGGTCCCGGTTGGTGGCACAGACGAGGCGAAAGTCCGCGCGACGCTTGCGGGTCGCTCCCACGCGGTAGAAGGTCCCCGAGTCCAGGACCCGGAGGAACTTCGACTGGATCTCGGCCGCCATCTCCCCGACCTCGTCGAGAAACAGCGTGCCCCCGTCCGCGACCTCCACGAGACCCGGCTTCTCGGTCCCGGCCCCGGTGAAGGCCCCCCGCTCGAAGCCGAACAGCTCGCTTTCCAGGAGGCTGGAAGGAACCGCCGCGCAGTTGAGGTCCACGAAGCCCTTGCCGGCCCGGGGCGAGGTGCGGTGGACGTGCTGGGCGAGGAGCTCCTTTCCCACGCCGCTCTCGCCCTCGATCAGTACCGGCGTCCGGGCCGCCGCCACCATCTCGATGGTGCGCAGCACCTTCTTGAGCACCGGGGAGCGGGTCAGGATGTTGGAGGAGAGGTTGCGCTGCACCTGGAAGCGCAGCCGGCGGTTCTCCCGCTCGAGGAGCGTCTTCTCGCCCGCCTTCTCCACCCGCATGCCCAGCTCCTCGAAGTTCGGGGGCTTGGTCAGGTAGTCGAAGGCCCCGAGGCGCATGGTCTCGATCGCCGACTGCACGTTGGCGAAGCCGGTCACGATGATCGTCTGCAGCTCCGGGTGCTCCTTGCGGACGCGGGCGAGGATGTCGACCCCGTCGGCGTCGGGGAGCTTGAGATCGAGAAGCAGCACGTCCCACTCGGTGCTGTCGAGTGACTTGAGGGTGGCCTTGCCGGTGGGGCAGACCTTGACGTCGTGATTCAGGTTCTTGAGGGCGCGGGCCACGGTGAGTCCGAACGTGGCCTCGTCCTCGGCCAGAAGCACACGGAAGCCGGCTTCGTTCATGCTTTTCCTGATGCCGCCCGGAGGACGACGCGAAACGCGTTGCCGCCCTTCCGGGGCCGATACACGAGATCGCCCCCGCGGCTGCGGAGCAGGCTCCGGGCGACGGCCAGCCCGAGTCCGGCTCCCCGCTGGGCATCGGCGGTGGCAAACGGCTCGAAGAGGTGCGCACGACGGGAGGCGGGCAACGGAGTCCCGTTGTCCACCACGTCGAGCACGAGGGTGCGCCCCTGCCGGGCCGCCTTGACGGTGAGAGTGCCCCCCGAGGGCATGGCCCGGGTCGCGCCCATGGCCAGGGCCATGACCACCTGCTTGAGCGAGTCGGCGTCGATCGCGGCCGTCGGCAGGGTCTCGGGGACGACCGCCCGGACGCGAACCCGGGAGAAGGCCGGGTGGCGCTCGAGCAGCTTGAGGGCGAGGGAGATCGTTCCCGCCAGGTCGGCCTTCCCATCGTCCGAGGGCCGCGAGGAGTCGAGAAGGAAGCGCACGATCTTCTCGCTGCGGGCGATCTCGGTGCGGATGAGGTCCCGGAACTGCCGCGCCTCCTTCGCCGTCTTTCGGTCGCCCTGCTCGGCGAGAGAGGCGAGGGCCTCCGCGCAGCCGGCGATCCCGGCCAGCGGGTTCGAGATCTCGTGGGCCACTCCGGAGACCAGCTGGCCCAGGAAGGCGAAGCGGTCGGAGGCGATGAGCTGCATCTCCAGGGCCCGTCGCTCGGTGATGTCCTCGAACCAGGAGAGGACGTGGGTCACCTTCCGCCCCTTGCGCACCGGGAGCCGGCGCACGTGGTAGAGCACGTCGCCCGTCTCCACGATCTCTTCGTGGGGCTTGCCGGTCCGAAAGACCTCGCGCAGGACCGGCTCCGTCTCCCGGAACCCCGCGGCCCCGAGCAGCCGGCGCAGCGGCTTGCCGAGGGCGTCGACCCGGCGCCGGCCGATTGGGCCCTTCTCCCGCAGTCGGTTCCAGGCCACGACGTCGAGGTTGCGGTCCACCACGTAGAGCCCGATGGGAAGGGCATCGAGAATGGAGCCGGGCTCCTCCGGGAGGGAGGTTGTCGAGGCGCGGAGCGGCACGGCGAGAGTATAGCGGTTCAGGTGAGGGATGGGGGTCGGGGGGTGGATTCACTCCGCCCCCGGGAGGCTGGCTACAGCGCCTTCACCTCGTCCCTGGTGAGCAGCATCCGGTCGATCGACCTGGCGAGGCCGGTCTCGGGATCGGCCTCCACGACCGCGGCGGCGAAGCGAGGGTCGCCGCTGGCGGTCTCGAAGCGGGTGCGCATGCCGGTGAGGAAGCGCTGCAGGACCGCTTCCTTCTCGACGCCGATGACCGAGTCGTAGGGGCCGGTCATGCCGAGGTCGGTGCAGTAGGCCGTGCCCTTCGGGAGGACCCAGTGGTCGCAGGTGGGGACGTGGGTGTGGGTCCCCAGCACCGCCGTCACCTTTCCGTCGAGGTAGTGGCCCAGGGCCACCTTCTCCGAAGAGGCCTCGCCGTGGACGTCCACGATGACGATCTTCGCCTCGTTGTGCAGCCTCTGGACCGCGTCCAGGCCCTGGCGGAAGGGGTCGTCCAGGGACCCGTGCATGAAGACCCGGCAGCTGAGGTTGAGGGTGGCCACCGGGATCCCCGACCTCTTTCCCCTTCCGACGTGGGTGCCGCGCCCCGGCTGGCCCTGCGGGTAGTTGAGCGGGCGGATGAGCTGGGGGATGAGGTCGATGACACCGATGATCTCCCTCTTGTCCCAGATGTGGTTCCCGGAGGTGAGGCAGTCAACGCCCGCCTCCAGAAGCTCGTCGCAGACGCCCCTGGTGACCCCGAAGCCGCCGGCGGCGTTCTCGGCGTTGGCGATGCAGTAGTCGATGTCGTGCTTTTCGAAGAGGCGCGGGAGCGCCTTCTTCAGGATGCCGCGTCCCGCGCTGCCAACGACGTCACCGATGACCAGGATGTTCACACATTCACCTGACGGCGTGGCCGGGAGCGGTAGGGGCGCGGCCGGCTCTTCCCCGAGGCCGACGCCCTCGCCTTCGCCTTCGGCGCTGGCACCAGCGCGATGTTCAGCACCTCCTCCACGTCCTCCACGAGGTGGAAGGTGATCCCGCGACGGAGCGGCGCGGGTACCTCGTCGAGCTCCTTCTGATTGAGCTTCGGGCAGACGATGGTCTCGATCCCCGCCCGCCGGGCGGCGAGGATCTTTTCCTTGAGGCCGCCGATGGGAAGCACGTGACCGCGCAGGGTGATCTCCCCGGTCATGGCCACCGAGCAACGGACCGGACGGCCGGTGAAGGCGGAGATGAGAGCGGTGGCCATGGTGATGCCGGCCGAAGGACCGTCCTTGGGGATCGACCCCTCCGGCACGTGCACGTGCAGGTCGTTCTCGGCGAAGAACTCGTCGCGAATACCCCATTGCCTTGCCCGACTCCGGGCGTAGGAAAGGGCGGCCTGGGCCGACTCCTTCATGACGTCGCCGAGCTGGCCGGTGAGGGTGAGCCCCCCCTTGCCCTTCATGGTGGTGGCCTCGATGAAGAGCACGTCGCCCCCGGTGGCGGTCCAGGCCAGCCCGGTGGCGATCCCGACCGCGTCCTTCTTGAGCCGCTCCTCGGGGAGGGTCTTCGGCGCCCCGATGTACTTGTGCAGCGAGCCCGGGGCGACGCGGACCTTCCCGGTCTCGCCCTCCGCGACCTTGCGTGCCACCTTGCGGGCGATGGCCGCGATCTCTCGCTCGAGGTTCCTGAGGCCCGCCTCCCGGGTGTAGGAGCTGATCACCACTCGGAGCGCCTTGTCGGTGAAGGCGAGCTGGTCGGCGGTGAGCCCGTGCTCCTCGAGCTGCTTGGGCACGAGGTGGCACTTGGCGATGGCCAGCTTCTCCTCCTCGGTGTAGCCGGGGAGGCGGATCACCTCCATGCGGTCGAGGAACGCGGCCTGGATGGTGTCGGTCAGGTTGGCGGTGGTGATGAACATGACGTTGGACAGGTCGAAAGGCACCCCGAGGTAGTGGTCCCGGAAGGAGTTGTTCTGCTCGGGGTCGAGGACCTCGAGGAGCGCCGAGGACGGATCACCCCGGAAGTCGGCCCCCACCTTGTCCACCTCGTCCATCATGAAGACCGGGTTGTTGGCCCCGGCCTGCTGGATGCCCTGGATGATGCGGCCCGGCAGCGAGCCCACGTAGGTACGCCGGTGCCCCCGGATCTCCGCCTCGTCCTTGACCCCGCCCAGGGACAGCCGGATGAACTTGCGGCCGAGGGCCCGGGCGATGGACCGCCCCAGGCTCGTCTTCCCGACCCCCGGGGGACCCACGAAGCACAGCAGCGGGCCCTTCATCTTGTCCTTCAGCTTTCGCACCGCCAGGTACTCGACGATGCGCTCCTTGATCTTCTCCAGGCCGTAGTGATCCTCGTCGAGGATCTGCTGCGCCGCCTTCAGGTCCAGGTTGTCCTTCGTGGACTTGCTCCAGGGAAGGGTCACCATCCAGTCCAGCCAGTTCCGGAGCGTCGCGGTCTCCGCCGCGTCGGGGTGCATTCGCTCGAGCTTCTTGAGCTGGCGCTCGACCTCCTCGAGAACCTGCTTCGGCATCTTGGCCTTGTGGGCCTTCTCCCCGAGCTGGACGATTTCCTCGGCGAGCTCGTTCCCCTCGCCCAGCTCCGCCTGTATCGCCTTGAGCTGCTGGCGCAGGAAGAACTCCCGCTGCGTGCGGTCCATCTCCCCCTTGGCCTGGGAGGAGATCTCCTGCTGCATGTTGAGGACCTCGAGCTCCTTGGTCATGAGCTCGTAGACCCGCTGGAGCCTCTCCACGGGATCGAGGGCCTCGAGGATGGCCTGGGCCCCATCGACCTTCAGGTCGAGGTTGGAGGCGGTGAGGTCGGCGAGGCGACCCGCCTCCTCCATATTGTTGGCGATGACCACCACCTCCGGGGAGATGGGCTTGCCCAGGTTCTGCGACTGCTCGAGGGCCTCCTTGACGTTGCGCATCAGGGCCTCGACCTCGAGGGATCCCTCCTCGGTGAGCTCGGGGTCGCTGACCGTTTCGATGCTGGCCTGGAGGTGGTCCAGGCCTTCCTCGTAGGCGACGGTGCGGGCCCGCGACAGGCCCTGCACCAGCACGCGAATCCGCCCGTCCGGCAGCTTCAGCATGCGCATGATGAGGGCGGCGGTCCCCACCGGGTGGATGTCGTCGGGGCCCGGGTCGTCCTCGTCCTGGTTCTTCTGGGCCGCGAGGAGGATCATCCGGTTCTCGGCGAGGGCCTGATCCACCGCCTTGATCGACTTGTCCCGGCTCACGTAGAGCGGCACGATCATGAAGGGAAAGATCACGATGTCCCGCAGGGGCAGCACCGGCAGCACCTCGGGGATCGCCGGCTGGTCCTCGTCCTTGCGCTCTTCGTCGGTCATTCGCTCCGCCCTCTCTCGATGGGTATGAGGGTCTCCCCGCCCCTCCGCTCGGGCAGACGGGGCAGGGTCACGGTGAGGAGGCCTTGCTCGAGGCTGGCCCGGGCGCGGGCCACGTCCACGGGTACGTCCAGGGGGAGGACGCGCTCGAAGCGGCCGTGGGGCCGCTCCAGGCACCGGAAGGAGACCCCGGTGCCCGGCCGGCGGGTCCGCCGCTCTCCGGAGACGACCACGCTGTGGCCGCGGATGGCGATCTGCAGAGACTCCGGGGCGAGCCCCGGCACCTCGATGACCAGGACCAGACGGCCGCGTCTCTCGTACACGTCCACCGGTGGGCACCACTCGCTGCCGGGCAGGTGCTCGGAGCGGTCGAGGAGGGTGAGCCGGTGGAAGAGGTCGTTCACCTCCTGCTGGAGGAGGGCGAGTGCCGAAACCGGGGGCCGGCCGGGCCGCTGCTTCACGGCGTCTCCGACAGGCGCCGGAGCACGACCAGCGTCCGGTCGTCCGTGGCCCGGGCCCCGGCCTCGAAGCTCTCGATGTCGCCGAGGATCGCGTCCTGGAGAGCGGCAGCGTCGAGGCCGTGATTCCCCACGGCGAAGGCGCTGAGCTTCTCCTCGCCGTACTCGTCGCCCTCCGGGCTCCAGGTCTCGGTGACACCGTCGGAGTAGGCGAGGAGCGTGTCCCCCGGGCGCATCTCCACCTGCCCCGCCTCGTAGGGCACGCCCTCGAAGAGCCCCAGGACCATCCCGCCCTCGTGCAGGCTCTCCACTTCGCCGTCGGCCCGGATGAGCAGTGGCGGATTGTGCCCGGCGTTAACGTAGGTGAGCCGCCCCGAGGGCGGATCGAGGGTGGACACGAAGAAGGTCACGAACTTGTTGGAGGGGACGTTCTGGCACACCGTCCGGTTGATACGGGCCACCGCGTCCCCGAGCGCGTCCTCGGTCCAGTGCGCCCGCACCGCGGCCCGAAGCACCGTCATGAGCAGCGCCGCCCCCGTGCCCTTCCCCGAGACGTCACCGAGGGCGATCAGCAGGCGACCCTCCTCGGTGGCGAAGTCGTAGTAGTCGCCTCCCACCGTCCGGCAGGGCTGGTTGCAGCCGACGACCTCGTAGCCGGGGACCTCGGGCGCCTCCCGGGGCAGGAGCCCGGTCTGGATTTCCGCCGCCATCCGCATGTCCTCCTCCATGCGGCGCTTCTCGAGGCTCTCCTCGAGGAGACGGACGTTCTCGATCTTGGCCGCGGCCACGTTGGCCAGCGCGGTCAGGACGCGCAGGTCGTCCTCGCCGAAGGAGTGAGAGTGCTGCAGGGAGTCGACGTAGACGAGACCGATGACGGAGTCCTTCCCCTCTCCGGGGGCGGTGAACCACAGCGGTGCGCACATGGCGGACCGGATGCCCGAGGCGAGGATCGAATCCTCGCTCTTGAAGCGGACGTCGTCGAGAACGTTGGGGATGAGCAACGAAACCCTCTCCTCGATCGCCCGCCGGGCAATCGACCGACTGATGCGGGTGAGAGGCTCTCCCTGCCGGCTGGTGGACGCCTTGATGGCCGGTGTCGGTGGGCTGCCCTCCAGCAGGAGGATGGCCCCCCGCTCCGCCGCCACCGCCTCGAACAGGAGGTGAAGCACGAGGTCGAAGAGCTCGTCGAGAGGGCGGTGGACGACGAGCTCGGAGGCAGCCTTGCTCAGGATGGCGAGAACGCGGTTCTGCCGTTGGAGGTCGACGGGGTCGATGGCCGGCCGCGTCGAGATGTCACTGAGCTCGCGGACGGAGAAGACGCGGGTCCCTTCCGGCTCCGGCTCCTCCTCTTCCTCCTCCACCGAGTCCGGGGAGAAGGTGAGGGTGTGCTCGCCCAGGGTGATGATGTCCCCGGGGCGCAGCCGGCGCCACTCCTGCAGCGGCTCCCCGTTCAGCAGGGTCCCGTTCTTGCTGCTCAGGTCGTTGACGAAGTAGCCGTCGGACCGGTGCTCGATGGCCGCGTGGTTGCGCGAGAGCCACTGATCGGGCAGGAAGATGTCGCTCTCGCGGGAGCGCCCGATGGTCACGCGTTCCCGGGTGAGCGGGAAACGCTCCTTCGTTCCGCCGGCGGTCTGGATGGCGATCTCGGGCATGTCTTCGTCGGGAGTCCTCGGCATTCTACATCCGCGCTCTGGTCCCGGGGCCGGGCCGGGTCAGCCCAGAGCCTCGTAGGCGGCCCGCACCGCCTCGTACCCGTGCTCCTCCTCCAGCCGGCGGACGAGGAAGTGGCCCCGGGCCCGCTTCTGGAAATGATCGATGAACACGGTGTTGACGACCGACGCGGTCACCGCCCCGAGGAAGGGGACCGACGCGAGGGCCACCTTCTGCTCGACCACGACCCCGAAGCGGGCCGCGATCGCGGCCACCGCGCGCACCACCGCCGGGGCCCCTTCTCGGCTCAGGCCGTGCCGGGCGATGTGGCGGGCGGCCTCGGCGAGGGTCTGCGAGAGGGCAGCCCGGACGGCGTAGTAGCCCGTCTCGGCCGCCCGCTCGCCACCCCCTCCCCCCAGGGCAAAGACCTCGAGGCAGGCCACACGCGTCTCGGGAAGGGTGATGTCCTGGCCCTCGCTCCGGGCGATGTCGGCGATGGAGCGCAACATCAGGACGGTGGCGACCGGCAGCTCGACGGTCAGGCCCCCCAGTCCGAAGAACCCCCCCACGGCGCCGGTGGCCGCCGCCGCCGCCTTGTGGAGTCGCTCCGACGCGCCCCGGGGCCGCTCGGCCAGGGTCCCGAGGGCGACCCCCAGGGCTCGCTCGAGGGCGGTCTGCGTCACACGCTGGACCGCGTCCCGGGCCGGGGCGGGCAGTCGCTCCAGCCCGGCCTCCAGGGGGCGTCCGAGGGCCTCCGCCACGCGAACGACCAGTCCCCCGCTCTCGAGGAGGGAGCGTGCTCTCTTCAGCTCCTCGATCTCGGCCGAGGAGAGGTGGCTCACCCCGACGCGCCCGACCGCTTGATGTGGAAGTAGCCCTTGCGCACCCGCACCTTGGCGTCGGGGCGGTTCACCTTGAGCTCGATCTCTCGCCAGCTGCCGTCCGCCTCGCGCTTGGGGGTGTAGGCGAGCAGGTAGTGGTTCTTGAGCTCGTCGGAGATCTCGTTGAAGACCTTCACCAGGTCACCGACGTCCCCCGGAGAGAAGAACTGGCCGCCGGTCTCCTTCGCGATCTTCTTGAGGAAGCCCTTGGGGCTGCCCCCCGGGCCCATTCCCTGGAAGCCGATGCAGTACACCGTGGCCTCCACCGCGCGGGCGTAGTCCACGACGTCGCGGTCGCGCAGGCTCGACGTGGTGTCCGCCCCGTCGCTGAAGACGATGACCGCCTTGCGCCCGGGGGCGTCGCGGATGCGGTTCAGCGAGTAGTGAATGGCGTCGTACAGGCTCGTCCCGCCCCACGGCTGCAGGCCTTCCACGATGCGCTCCAGGCGGTCGAGGTCGCCGGTGAACTCGGCGCTCCCCTTCACGCTGTCGTTGAAGCTGACGACCATCGCGGTGTCGACCTCCTCGAGCTTGTAGACGAAGTTGAGCACTGCCTCCTGGAGGAAACGCATGCTCTTGTTCATGCTGCCGCTGGTGTCGAGGACCAGCACCACCGTGAGCGGCACCCGCTCCGCCTCGTCGCTGGAGGCCTCGCGGAAGTAGTCGACGTCCTGGCGGACCCCGTCCTCGTAGAGCTCCACGTCCTCGGTTCCCAGGCCCCGGATGAAGGTACCCTTCTTGTCGAACACCACCGCGGTCACCGAGACGACGTCGACCTCGACCCCGACGGTGAACGGCTTGATCTGGGGAGGATCCTGCGCGGTGACGGGCGCTGACCCGCTCAGGGTGATGACGGGGGCGAGGGTGACGGCAGCGAGGAGGGCGCGGCGGATCATGCCGGGACCTCGGCCTTGCGGCGGCGGAAGAGCCGCACCAGGACGTAGGTGGTGAGGCCCAGGAGGGCGACGACGAGGACCGGGACGAGGACGGCCAGGACGAACGTGATGAGAGAAATCGCGTCCTCGAGGAAGCTCAGGATGGGGTTGGCGAGGCCCCCGGTCAACGTCGTGGAGACCGTTCTGAGCGCGGTCTTGGCGGCATGGGGGACGAGGGCGGACGGGGCACCCACGGCGGTCCCCAGGACGAGGGCGGTCAGGGGGTCGGAGACGGTGCCGAGCACCGACGCGGCGAGCAGCGCCCCCGCCGCGGGGCGGACCGGGGTGCCGATGGCGTCCAGGGCGTGGTCGATTGTCGGCACCTTGTCGCCGACGAGCTCGATCACCGTGGCCACCCCGAACAGCACGAGGGCCTTGTTCGAGGCGAGGAACGAAAAGGAGTCTCCGAGCTCCAGCACCCCCGCCCGGGCCAGTCCTCCGGCGAGGAGGAGGGGCAACCAGGCCCGCAGCCCCGCCGACGCGGCGAGAGCGATGGCGAGGGCCAACGCGGGCAGGAACTCTGAAAGCGTGGCAACGTCCATACTCCCAGCCTAGGGTCCCCGTTCGGGGGGTGTCAAGGTGAGGGCGAGGCCACGTGGGCGAAGACCCGGAACGTCTCCACGTAGTGCATGTAGCGGTCGGTGTATTCCATCCGCCCGCGGTCCTGCTCGAGCATCACACGCTGCGGCTTTCCGGGTTGCAGATCCACGCTGGCTCGGGCCTCGACCACGTCCCGCCATTCCGGATTGGAGGACGTGCCGTCGTTCAGCTGATAGGCGAGGGCCAGCTGCTGCTGGCCTCCCAGGCGCGCGGGGAGCTCGAGCGCGAGCCGGACCCCTCCCTTCCCCGGCTCCGGGGGGTGTGCCTTCACCTGCTCCGCCGGGGCGACCAGCAGCCGCTCCGGGGCGAAGACGAACGAGTTGACCACCGCCCCCGGGAGGTCGTCGGGGTCGAGGTTGACGTCGGTGTAGGTGACGGCCGGTTCCTCGCCCAGGAACACGACCAGCCGGAGGCTGGGATCGGCCGGGGCATCCTTCGGGTTCCACGCCTGCCAGAAGGTGCTCCCGGTGATGACGAGCGCGAGGTCGATCGTGGTGCTGGGAGCGGCGGTCGCCGCCGGAGCGGACACGATCTCCTCCCGGCCGTCCTCCCAGACCAGGCGTTCGATGTCGGTGCGGGGGATCTCCAGGCGCCCGTAGGGCGTCCTCAAGCGGATGCGCCTCGTGCCCGTGGCGACGATGTCGCCGCTGAGGCGGTCGCCGTTCACGAAGACGACGAGATCGGCGGCTGAGCCGGGAGCGGCCAGGAGGAGTGCGAGCAGGAGCGTGGCAAGTGGTCTCATGATCGTCGGAAGATCTTCCTCAGGAATCCGCCCCCGCCTTCGGAGGGCGACGACTCGTTGGGGGTGTCAACCCGGGTGAGCGCCTCGGTGGCCTGGGCATCGTCGGGCTTCAACTCCAGCACCCGGCGAAACATGCTCGTGGCTCGGGTGCGGAGGCCGCGCTCCTCGTACAGCTTCCCGAGGAGGCGATAGGCCTCGGCGTCCCCGGGCTCCTCCTGGACGGCGGCCCGGAGTGTTTCTTCCGCGCGCTTCACCCAGTTGGGGTTCTCGAGGTAGCAGCGGGCGAGGACGAGCCGCCCGCGCAGGCGCGTCTGGCCGGAGAGGCGCTTGAATATCGGCTCGACCAGCTGAATCGCCTCCCAGTACTTCTGCCTGACCGCGGCGTCATTCTCGGCCTCGGCGGCGGCGCTGTACAGGCGCTCGGCCCGTTGCACTGCCTCGGCGCCTCGATCCGCCCCCACCGCCTCGTCCTCTTCCGCCGCCGCTCCGGGCGCGGGCGCCTGGCCCCCGGGTTCGGTCGGCGCCTGCGGTCGCGGTCGCCCGAGTCGCTCCTCGTAGTCGCTGCGCTTGCCCTGGTCGCGCAGGACCTCGTAGGCCTCCCCCAGGCGGATGAACACCGCTTCGAGCTTGTCGCGCAGGTCGCCCAGCGAGGCTTCGTGGTGCACGTCCGGGTGGAAGCGCCGGGCGAAGCTGAAGTAGGCCTTCTTCACATCACCGGCGGAGGCCTTGCGGGTCAATCCCAGAACCTCGAAGTGGTTCTTCGATCGGAGACCTTCCCACGCGTCCTCGATCTCGCGGCGCCGCTCGGCGGTCGCCCCATCGACCACCGGAGCCTCCGGTGGCCCGCCCTCCTTCTCCGCGCCCGGAGCCTGGGCCTGGGCCAGTCCCGCGAAGGCGTCGGCAGGCAGGGGGAGCGGGGGCTCTGCAACCGGGGCGGTGTCCTCCCTCGGTTCGGCTCCCGGGGCTTCGGGGAGCGGCTCGACGGGTCGGGTGTCCGGCTTGGGGGGGCGGGGTGTCCCGGCGGCGGCCCCTTCTGGCGCCTCGTCCCCCTCCGGGGCGGACTCGTACTCCACGACGCCAGTGGACAGCAGACCCAGCAGGCTCCGGCGCACGTCTTCCGCCGGGAGCGGAATCATCCGCTCGATCTCCCTCGCGCTGAGCGTTCCGTCGACCCGCGACAGCACGAAGCCGTCGTTGGGGGAGAGGGGGAGCTGCTGGAAGCGCAGCAGGGGATCCGACGACAGCGTGAGTACCCGCTTCATGTCGCCGAGGGCGTAGCGGACCACGTCGGGGTCGCGGATCGCCCGCACCGCTTCGAGGATCAGCTCGCCGGTGGAGAGCCTGAGGGTCAGCTCGCCGGCGACACTCTCCTCGTCCTCGAAGCTGTAGGTGCCGTCGTCCCAGGTGAACACCTTCGCGAGCATCTCCCGCACCCGGAGCGCGACCGCGTCCTCGAGCCCGGTCTGGTCCAGCAGCCCGAACTCGACGAGCACCTCGCCGAGGCGCCTCTTGTCACGGATCACCACCTCGGTAGCCCGGGCCAGATCCTCCTCGGTGAGGCGTCCGTGACGAACGAGGATCTCCCCGAGCCGATCCTCGAGGACGTTCGTCCGGGCATTGACGATGTGGCCGTGGTGGACGCGGATGCTCTGCTCCTCGGAACCCCTGGAGAAGTGGAGCATCCCGCTGCGCCGGCCGACATACAGCTCCCGCAGCAGGCCGGGAACGACGCCTTCGGCCAGCTCGCCGTTCATGCCGACACCCCGGCTGCTCGCGCCGCTCCCGGGCTCACTTTGCTACCGCCCCCGAGCCGGGGAAGCGGGGGCCAGGTCGTGGGGGTTCAGGGCGTGGAGCAGGGGCAGGTCCTTCACGGTGGCCAGGCCCGGGGGGGCGGCCAGCAACCGCGGGAGGGCGTTGACGAGGATGGCCGCGGCCGCGACCTCCCCGGAGATCCCGCCGGCGACGGTGGCGTCGACCGGAGGGTCGGCGTCGATCAGGATGTGATCCCGTGGCGCCTCCGCCCCCACGTAGACCTGGAGGTCGAGGCTCACCGCGAGCTCGCCTTTTCGGAAGCCGCGGACGGCCTGGCGGATCCCGGCCGCCGCGCCCGCCGGGATACGCAGGTACTCGGTGTCGAGGTCTCGCGGGGCGATAGCGGGTTCCAGGGTCTCGTCCACCCGGTCGAGCTTCCAGCCGAGGGCACTCGCGATCATGTGCGCGGATTCCACGAGACCGACGTGCCGGACCGTGCCCTCGGTGACCGCCCGGCGGAACTGCCCGACGTTCAATCCCGCGCCGACGCGGCGCTGAAGGGGAAGGCGTCTCGTGCTCGCGTCCTGGACGCGGGTCACCGAGACCCGTCGCACCCCCGTGCAGGGAGCGGTCAGGGTCAGGGCGAGGGAGTCCATGGCGAAGCCGGGGTTCAGGCCGGCGGCGAGCACGGCGACCTTCTTCGCCTTCGCCGCCCGGGCGATCTCCCGTGCACCGGCCACGTGCGGGGGCACCGGAAAGGCCAGCTCCTCACAGGTCGTCAGGACCCGGATGCGTCGCGAGACGAGCCCCAGGATCTGGGGCTTGACCTCCTTGAGGAGCGAGGACGTGCAGACGACGGCGGCGTCCGCGGCCAGCTTGCGGACGAAGCGGCCAGGATCGGCGTCGACCTTGACGCGGAGCCGGCGCGGAAGACCGAGTGCGGTCCCGAGATCCTTCCCCGCCGACGAGGGGGCGGGATCGGCCACCCCGACCACCTTCACCGTCGGTGTCTGCAGGAGCAGGCGGGTCACGGCCTGGCCAACCGAGCCAAGGCCCACCACGGCGACCTTCACCGTCCGCGGCATGCCGTTCCTCCTCTCCGAAGCCTTCCCTATCTCAGCGTTCGACCTCGATGGTCTCGACTTCGGCCTCGGGCTTCGCCGCCATGATCACGGTCGTGGCGATGGGAAGGAGGGTCGTGTAGTTGCCCCCCTGGGTGGCCAGGCGGACCTCGTAGTACCCGTCCTTCGACACCCGGACCAGCTTCCCGTTCGCCACCTTGGCTCCCAGCAGCGTGGCCAGCGTCTCGCTGTAGATCCGTATCGCGGCGTCGCTCTCGATCATGTCCCTAAAGCTCCTTGAGGCTCTTGTGGACGATCTCCGGCGGGGTATCCTCCAGTCCGTCGGCGAGGACCTGGCGGGCGAGGATTCGGTGGACGCCGTCGGGGGAGATCGCGGAAAGGGTCGAGGTCGTCATGGCCGGAGCTCCGTTGTGAATCACTCTGTGAACGGGGCACGGGGGGCGCGCCGCTTCCTAGTTCGTTCCCCGGTCGTGTTCCGACAACATCCCTATTTTCAATAGGATAGCCCCTAGCCTGGTCCGAGGCGAGACCACCCGCCGGGCCTCGCGACGGGGATGGTAGCACAGGATCTCCCCGGGGAGGCGAGGGCGGCCCGGGCGCTATAATCATCGGCCTCCCATGACCGGCACGATCGATCCCGCCTTCCTCCGCAACTCCGAGCTGTTCGAGAGCCAGCCCGACGAGGTCATCGGGGCGGTGCTCGCCCAGGGCCGTCTCCTCGAGTTCGGCCCCGGCGAGGTCGTCTTTCGTCAGGGGGACCGGGGCGATCGCCTCTTCGTGGTCAAGAGCGGCGTGCTCGAGGTGCTCTCGACCCCGACCGACGCGACCGAGGAGGTCCCGGTCGCGTACCTCGGCACGGGGGAGGTCCTCGGGGAGCTGGCGCTCCTCACCGGCTCTCCCCGCAGCGCCACCGTCCGTTCCCCGGAGCACGCGGAGGTGTTTGCCGTCGACCGCGCCGTCTTCATCGACCTCATGGACACCTTGCCCGCCTTCTCGCGGAACCTGTGCGTGGTGCTGGCCCGTCGTCTGGAAACGACGACGCTCAAGGTCCCCCGCGCCTCCGGGAAGCAGCTGCAGGGGAGCCTGAAGTACTTCGACCTCGCCACGGTCATCCAGACCCTCATCGGCTCCCACCAGACCGGCAACCTGGTCGTGTCTCGCGAGAAGCGCAAGCTGGCCGAGCTGCTCTTCTTCCGCGGAAACGTGTTTCGGGCGCGCTATCGCCAGCTGGTCGGCGAGGACGCGGTCTTTCAGCTCTTCCAGACCGAGGCCGAGGGCGAGTTCTCCTTCACCGACCGTGACTTTCGGGAGGACGAGGTCAAGGGCGAGGTCTCCATGCCCGCGATCTCCCTGCTGATGGAGTCCGTCCGGCTCCAGGACGAGTTGCCGATGCTCAGGGAGAAGCTCCCCGACCCCGACCGCATCTTCCGGCAACGGGCCGAGCAGCTGAGCTGGGATGATGTCGAGAACGTGGAGCTCGCGGTCTCGGTCTGGGCGCGGCTCAAGAAGGGGGCCTCGATCCGCGACCTCCAGAGGGATGTCCCCCGGTGCTCCCACGCGATCTACAACACCGTGGCCACGCTCCTGGAGGCTGGCCAGATCGAGTGACGACACAGCCCCGGTCGAGCAGGGGCTGGAGCTCAGAGGCGCGTGGCGTCGCGGATCTTCATGCGGAGCTGCCGAGCCTCGGCCTCCGCTTCGGCCAGCTCCTCGGACAGCCGGGCGATCCTCTGACGCTTGGCCAGGAACGCCCAGTTGGCTGCCTCGAGGAGCATGCCGGACACGAGGGCGATCCCGACCGCGTTCAGGAGCAGGTTGAGGCCCAGCGGCTCTCCCTTGAACCCCACCTGGTAGATGGCGAAAGCCACGCCGATCCCGAAGCCGTTGGCGCCAATCCCGAAGCTGGCCCGCGCCTGTGCGAGGTCGGCCTCGATCCGCCGAATGGCGTGCTCGTTCTGGGCCAGGGCGTCGCGGAGCGGACCAGGGTCGGCCACGACCAGACGGACGCGCTCGCCACGCGCGACCTTGTGCTTCGTCCCGCATGTGCCACACGCGATGTGGTCGCCGTGGCTGTACTGATCGGGGACCAGCACTTCCTCCCGGCAGTTCACACAGCGGGCCTTCGAACCCTCGTCGTCGGCCATGCGGGTCCTCCCAGTGCGAAGCGTAGCAAATCGGCACATTTGCCGGCAAGGCATGACACACTTGCCGGGGCTGCCGCGGAGGAGGTGAGATGTCCCGGATCGTCGTGATCGGCGGCGTGGCCGCCGGGATGAGTGCGGCCAGCCAGGCCAAGAGGCGGCAGCCCGACGACGACGTCGTCGTCCTCGAGCGCGGTCCCTACGTCTCCTACGCGGCCTGCGGGATGCCCTACAACATCGAGGATCCCGCCCGGACGTTGGACGACCTCGTGGTTCTGACTCCCGCCGACGTCCGAGAGCGAGGGATCGACCTGCGGCTCCGCCACCGGGCGTCCGGCGTCGACTCCGGTCGCCGGGTGGTCACGGTCCAGGACCTCGAGGTGGGAACGACGGTCGAGGTCGACTACGACGCCCTCGTCCTGGCGACCGGAGCGACCCCGGTCCAGCCGCCGATCCCGGGCCTCGACAAGCGGGGCGTCTTCGTCCTGCGGCAGTTGACCGACGGTCAGGCGCTCAAGCAGCACCTGGCCGAGGCCCGGCCGGCCCGAGCGGTGATCGTGGGTGCTGGCTACATTGGCATGGAGATGGCGGAGTCACTGCGGAGCCGGGGCCTGGCGGTCACCGTCGTCGAGAGGATGGACCAGGTCACCCCGGGCTTCGACCCGGTGATCGCGGCCCTGGTGACCGATGCCCTCGGGCGCCACGGCGTGTCCGTCGAGACCGGCGTCGCCGTTCAGGCGGTGGAAGAGGCCGGGGGCGACGGGCTCACGGTCCGCACCGATCGCGGCTGCCTTCCGACCGACGTGGTGCTGGTCGCGGTGGGGGTCCGCCCGCGGGTGGAGCTCGCCCGCTCCGCTGGCGTGGCACTGGGGGAGACCGGGGCCATCGCGGTCGACGATGGGATGCGGACGAACGTGCCCGGCGTCTTTGCCGCCGGGGACTGTGCCGAGGCTCGGCACATCGTGTCAGGCCGGCCGGTCTGGATCCCGCTGGGCACCACCGCGAACAAGCAGGGCAAGGTGGCGGGTGCCAACGCCGCCGGCGCGACCGAGGTCTTCGCCGGCGTCGCCGGCACCGTCGGGTTCAAGGTGTTCGATCTCGAGGTGGCCCGCACCGGCCTCACCGCGACGGAGGCCGCCAGTCTCGGAATCGACGTGGTGACGGCCGTGTCCCGCCAGCCGTCGCGTGCCCGCGGCTACCCCGGGGCCAACCCCATCACGACCACCCTCGCCGCCGAGCGCGGCACCGGCCGACTCATCGGGGCCCAGATGGCGGGCGTCGGCGTGGTGGCCAAGCGGATCGACGTCTTCGCGACCGCCCTGGCCGCCGGCCTCACGGTGGAGGCCCTGGAGGCCCTGGACCTGTCCTACGCGCCGCCGTTCGCGCCGGTCTACGACCCCGTTCTCGTCGCCGCCGCGGTGGCCCGGAAGAGGCTGCAGGCGGCGGCACGAAAGGAGGCGGCCGCCGTCGGCCGCGTCGGGCGGTGAGTGCCCGGACCGTTTCCTGTCCTTCCTGCGGCTCCCCCAATCGAGTCGAGCCCGAGCAGGTGAGCCGCGGCCGCGAGCCCGTGTGCGGCCGCTGCCGTGCCCACCTCCCGGTCTGCGTCGCTCCGGTGGAGGTGAACGACGCGGTATTCGACGGCGAGGTGCTGGGTGCGGCGCTCCCCGTGCTCCTCGACATCTGGGCTCCGTGGTGCGTGCCGTGCCGCAGCATGGAGCCCGTCGTCGCGGAGATCGCCTCCAGCTTCGCGGGACGGCTGCGCGTCGCCAGGATGAACGTGGACGAGAGCCCCGAGACCGTGGCCCGGCTGCGCATTCGGGGAGTTCCCACCCTCATCATCTTCGAGGATGGACGGGAGGTCACCCGGATGATCGGCGTGCGGGACAAGGACGAGCTGCTGCGGAGGCTCTCGCCGGTGACATAATCCGGCCCCATGGCCGCGCCGGAGGAGAACACGCTGCTCGAGGCTGCCCGCGCTGGGGACGCCGAGGCCCTCGAGGCGCTGCTCGAGCAGCAGGAGTCGCGGGTGTATCGCTTTGCCCGTCGCCTCTGCCGTCATCACGAGGACGCGGAGGACGTCCTCCAGGAGTCGCTCCTTGCCGCCGCCCGCGGTCTCTCGGGCTTTCGAGGGGCCTCCTCCCTCAGCACCTGGCTGTTCACCATCGCGCGCAGCCACTGCATCAAGAAGCGTCGTCGGAGCCGGTTCGCCCCTACCGAGGTTTCGCTGGAGGCCGGGGAGGCCGACGCCGCCCGGGAGAGTCCCGACCCGGCGCCCGACCCCGAGGAGGCCCTCCATTCCCGGAGGCTGGAAGCCGCGCTGGAGCGGGCCATCGCCGGGCTCGACCGCAAGTACCGTGAGATCTTCGTTCTTCGCGACGTCGAAGGGCTGACCGCCCCGGAGGTGGCCACGGTCACCGGGCTTTCCATCGCCGCCATCAAGAGCCGTCTCCACCGGGCCCGGGCCCGGGTTCGCGAGCAGCTCGCCCCGCTCTTGATGCCCGACGAGACGGGCCCGGTGGCCTCCGAGCTTCCCTGTCCCGATGTGGTGAAGCTCTTCTCCCGCCATCTCGAGGGGGACATCTCCCCGAGGACCTGCGCCCGGATGGAGGAGCACCTTGCCGCCTGCCCGCGCTGTCGCGCCTCCTGCGACGCCCTGCGCGACGTGCTCCAACTCTGCCGGACGGCTCCATCGCCGGAGGTGCCGGCGGCCCTGCAGGAGAAGGTGCGCACCGCCATCCGGGCCGTCCTCGATGCCGCGGGTTGAGCCCGGCCCGGGCACGATCGCCATGGCGCGATCGCGCCCTGGCCAAGGTAGCCGGCCGCAGTCCGGCTCGGCCCTCAGACCGGGCGGGCGTTGGCGGCCAGCAGGGCCAGCCCGACGAGGATCACGAACACGGCGAAGGCCCGTCGCAGGCGGACGGGCTCGAAGCGCTCCGCCATCCGCCCTCCGAAGGACGCCCCGAGCAGGGACGCGGCGGTGGGAGGGGGCCGCCGCCGCTCCCGGGTGCCGCCGGCGCAGCATCAGCCCCCCGACGACGATCATCAGGGCGGCGAAGGTGAGGAGCAGCGCTTCTTGCCTCACCGCCTGGGAGGCCCGGGCGCCCAGGGGTGCCGCGACCATCCCCGCGGCTCCGAACACCAGCGCCGCCTTGAGGTCGACCCGTCCGGCCCGGGCGTGGACCAGCGCCCCCCCGAGGCTCGTCGCCCCCACGATGGCCAGGGACATAGCGATGGCCCCGTGCACCTCGATGCCGGCCACGTACACGAGCAGCGGCACCGCGAGGATCGAGCCCCCGCCCCCGAGCAGCCCGAGCGACACCCCGACCACGCTGCTCAACACGATCACCATCACCACCTGAAGAGTCATGGGGGTCGGGTCCCAAGCGTCGCATTGTGGCACCTGAAGAGGCCGCCGACGCACCCCCCCGCGTCTGCGTCCACATTGCCGAATCCTCCCGGACTAGAATCGGTCCGGCCGCCCGGCGCCCCGCCGCGGCACTCGGAGGAATCCTGATGACGCTTCGCTCCCTCGGTCCCCTCCTCGCCCTCTGCCTGGTCGTCCTCGCCGTCCCCCCCGTCGACGCCGCCCGCGCCAGCTCCGCTCCGGGCGTCGTCACCGACACGAGCGGCTGGATCCCCTGGGAGCACGCCGCCAGGCCGGCCCTGGCCGGCAGCGCCCTCGACATGTCGGGCCTCCTCGACGCCCCTGCTGGTCGCCACGGGTTTCTCACCGTGCGCGGCGACCGGTTCGTATTCGAGGACGGCACCCCGGCGCGCTTCTGGGGCGGCAACTTCTTCGGCGAAGCCGATTTTCCCGAAAAGGAGGATGCGGAGCGACTGGCCGACATCGTGGCCCGCGCCGGAGCCAACATCATCCGTCTCCACCACGTGGACGTCGTGGCTCCCTGGACGGACAAGGTCGTGCAGCGGAGCCTCTTCGGCGGCCAACAGCCGGAGACCACACGAAAGCTGGACCCCGAGATGCTCGACCGGTTCGAGTACCTCATCCACTGCCTCAAGGAGCGTGGGGTCTACGTCTTCCTGAGCCACCTCTCCTCACGCATGGTCCGCCCGGGCGACGGATTCCCCGGCCCCTGGGAGGCCGCGGAGGAGATCGGCTGGGGACTGAAGTTCGAGGGCATGTTCGATCCGTTCCTCATCGAGCTCCAGAAAGAGTACCTGGCCCAGCTGCTGACCCACGTGAACCCCTACACCGGGCTCCCCCTCGTGAGCGATCCGGTCCTCGCCATGACCGAGGTCGTCAACGAGAACACGACGCTGTGGCCCCAGGAGGACGGGGCGTTCGCCCTCACCACCGACTACTACCGGAACATGCTCCGCGCGCAGTTCGGCGCCTGGCTCCTCGGGGAGGTGGGAGACCGCCGGGCCCTGGCCGCCCGCTGGGCGCCGGCAGAGGGTGAGGCCGGTCTCGCCGAGAGCGAGGACCCGGCCACGAGCTCGGTAGCGATCCCCCCGACCTACCGCGACCGGGATCGCCACCGCTTCAGCGAGACCCGGATCCGTGACACCTTCCGCTTCCTGGCCGAGCTCCAGGGCCGCTACTTCGACACCATGCGCCAGCACCTGAAAGCGGTCGGCCTCCGGGTGCCGCTCACCGGGAGCAACCACTGGCTCGACGACGTGGTCGACCTTCATCAGAACGCGGGCTTCGACTACGTGGACCGCCACGAGTACTGGACCCACCCCGAGGGGTCGTACAACTACGAGAAGGGGCAGGGCATCGATCCCCTTCCCCTGGTGAAGGACGCCGGGGGCGGCATGATCGGCGGCCTTGCGCGGCGGCGCGTGTACGGCCGGCCCTACACCGTGTCCGAGTGGCACGCCTGCCTTCCCAACCCATACCGCGCCGAGGGCACTCCGGTGATGGCCGCCTACGCGTCGCTTCAGGGCTGGCACCCCATGCACTACGCCTACTGGGGCGTCACCGACGCGGCGCCGGCCATGATCAACTCCTTCGAGGTCATGTTCGACCCCACCCAGATGAACCTCATCCCGGCCAGCGCCCTGCTCTTTCTCAGGGGCGACGTGCGCGAGGCCCCCACCGGCTACTACGACGTCGTGGAGCCCGAGCGGCTCCTGGATCCCCTGCAGGGCGTGGAGCGTCACCCGGAGGTGGCCCTCTACGGGAAGTACGGCCTCGCCTTCCCGGACGTCGCGACGCCCGAGAAGAACGACGACCGGCTGCTTCAGCAGGCCACCAGGGGACGGGACTCGGCGCGGGTCTCGTCCACGGGCCAGCTCGAGTGGGACCCCGAGCGGGGCCTGGTCACCGTCAACACCGCGCGCACCCAGGGCATCGTCGGGTTCGCCGGAGGGGAGCACGTGGAGACCCGGGGGGCGGCCTTCGATCTGACGACCCCCTTCGGCGTCGTCCTCCTGTCCGCCCTCGACGACCGGGAGCTCACCGACTCGGCCCGCATCCTCGTCTCGACCTCCGCCGACGCCCGCTGGACCGGTGTCGAGGTGTCCGAGACCGGCGACGAGATCCTGTCGACCGGGCGGTGGCCGTTCCTCATGCAGCCGGTGGAAGGTCGTCTCTTCCTGGCCTCTGACCGTCCCGCCACCGTCTACCGGCTCGCCACGAGCGGCGCCCGCCTGGGCGAGCTGGCGGTGGAGAAGGCCCCCGGCGGCATCGTCATCCCCCTCAGCGCCGCCAATGGCTGCATGCACTACGAGATCATCCGGGAGCCGTAGGGGCGGGCCAGCCACGGAGGCCCCGGGAAAGCGTGGCGCGGGCCGAGTTGCCGGATTTCCCCATGAGCTGCCGGTTTTGGCCGATGAGCTGCCGGAAGATCTCATGGGCTGCGGCCGGTCGGCCCCCGGGGTGAGGCGTCGCTCAGCGTAGAATGCCGGGGTTTCTCGCTCGAGCAGGAAGGAGGGCCCCCTGGAAACCGCCAGCACCTGGTACCCGTTCCTGATCCTCGCCATCGGCATCGCCGTGGTGTTGGGGGGGATCGTTCTGCTGCGCGTGAACGCCTTCCTCGCGCTCCTCACCGCGGCCCTGGTGGTGAGCTTCCTCGTCGGGGCCGATGTGCCGGAGTCGGCGGCAGCCCTGACCGACCCCGTCGTCCGCGTGGTGGACGCTTTTGGGGCCACTGCGGGCGCCATCGGGATCGTCATCGCCCTGGCCGCGGTGATCGGGGAGGCCATGATGCGCAGCGGAGCCGCCGACCGCATCGTCCTGGCCTTCCTGGCCGTGCTCGGCGAGAGGCGGGGCGCGACCGCGATGATGAGCAGCGGATTCGTGCTGTCGGTCCCGGTCTTCTTCGACACCGCCTTCTACCTCCTCGTCCCGCTGGCCCGCTCGCTCTACAAGAGGACGGGCCGCCACTACCTCAAGTACCTCGTGGCGATCGCCGCGGGCGGGGTCGCCACCCACGCCATCGTGCCGCCCACGCCGGGCCCTCTCTTCGTGGCCAACGTGTTCGACGTGAACCTCGGGGCGATGATCGTGCTGGGGGCGGTGATCGCGCTGCCAGCGGCGATCGCGGGGCTTGGGTACGGGGTCTACCTCGACAAGAGGATGCCGCTGAAGCCGGGCGGCGAAGCGTCGCTGGAGTCCGGGGAGGGTGACGAGGCGCCGCCGGCCGGGGTGAAGGAGAAGGGGCTGCCCGGACTCGCGCTGTCGCTGCTGCCCATCGTCCTGCCCATCGTCCTCATCACCGGGAACGCGGTCGTCAAGACGCTGGCCCACCAGGAGCTGATCGCGGCCGACGCCGAGGCGCGCCTCCTTCGTGGGGACGAGCTCAACCTCGCGATCCTGCAGGCCGGGGAGGCGGGCAGCGGTCTCGGAGCGGCCTTTCGCTGGACCAACGTCCTCGGCAACCCGAACCTCGCGCTCTTCTTCTCCGCGGTGCTCGCCACGGCCACGCTCTGGCGGCGGCGCCGCGATCTGGACGTCCCGATTCCACAGATTGTCGAAACCGCGCTCATGAGCGGCGGCATCATCATCCTCATCACCGCCGCCGGGGGGGCCTTCGGAGCGACCCTGCGCGCGGCCGGGCTCGGCGACGCCATCCGCCGGCTGGCCGAATCGCAGGTGGCGGGGGGGGGCGCGCCTGCACTCCTCAGCGGCTTGCCCCTGCTGGGCCTCGCTTTCGCCGTCGCCAGCCTCATCAAGTTCGCCCAGGGCTCGAGCACCACCGCCATGATCGTGACCTCGGGGATGATCGTGGCCATGATCGATCCGGCGAAGCTGACCTTCCACGCCGCGTACCTCGTGGCGGCGATCGGCGCCGGCTCCCTCGTCGGCTCCTGGATGAACGACTCGGGGTTCTGGATCTACGCGAAGATGGGCGGGCTGACCGAGGTGCAGACCCTCAAGTCCTGGACACCGGCGCTGGCGATCGTGGGGACGGTGGCGTTCATCCTCACCGTGATCCTGGCCGGGCTCGTCCCGCTGGCCTGAGAGAAGAGAACGCACGATGAAGTCTCTGGTGCTGACCGAGTACAAGAAGCTCGAGATCAAGGACATGCCCGTGCCCGAGCCCGGGCCGGGAGACGTGCGAGTCAAGGTGGACTCGTGCGGGATCTGCGGCAGCGACGTGCACGGGTACGACGGGTCGAGCGGACGGCGGATCCCGCCCCTCATCATGGGCCACGAGGCGGCGGGGGTCGTGGATTCGGTGGGGGCGGGGGTCGAGTCGATCGGCCCGGGTGACCGGGTCACCTTCGATTCGATGATCTCCTGCGGGACGTGCCGTTTCTGCCGGGTCGGGGAGATCAACCTCTGCGACAACCGGCGGGTGGTGGGTGTCTCGCCCGGGGACTGGAAGCAGCACGGGGCCTTCGCCGAGTACGTGGTCGTGCCCCAGCAAATCGTGTTCCGCCTGCCCGACGGGCTGAGCTTCGCCCACGCGGCCATGGTCGAGCCGGTCTCGGTGGCCGTCCACGCCGTCAGCCGCGCCCCCATCCGCCTGGGGGACCGGGCGGTTGTGGTCGGCTGCGGGACGATCGGTCTGCTGGCCGTCCAGGCCGCGAAGGCCGCCGGGTGCGGCTTCGTCTTCGCGGTCGACCTGGACGAGACCCGACTGGAGCGAGCGGCCCGGTTGGGAGCTGATGTCACGGTCAACGCGAAGGAGAACGTTGCTGCCGCGGTGGGCGCGGCCACGGACGGCCGGGGGGCCGACGTGGCCTTCGAGGCGGTGGGCGCCGCGAGGCCCATTGCCACCGCCATCGAGTCGCTCCGCAAGGGAGGGGCGCTCGTCCTGATCGGAAACGTCACCCCGAAGGTCGACGTCGACCTCCAGGCGCTCGTGACCCGGGAGCTGACCTTCTACGGTAGCTGCGCCTCAAGCGGCGAGTACCCCCTGTGCCTGGACCTCCTCGCTCGGGGCGTCGTCCGGGTCGACGAGCTGGTGACCGCGGTGGCGCCCCTCGAGGACGGCCCCGCCTGGTTCGAACGGCTCTACGCTCGCGAGCCGGGCCTGATGAAGGTCATTCTCCAGCCGTGAGGAGGCCATGAGAGAAGGTCACAGCTCCTTCGATCTCAGCGGGAAGACCGCGGTCGTCACCGGGGCCAGCCGGGGACTCGGGCAGTACCTGGGGCGGGCCCTGGCCCGGGCTGGGGCCGACCTGATCGTCACCGCTCGCCAGGCCGACGACTGCGCCGAGTTCGTGTCCGAGGTCGAGGGGCTCGGGCGCCGGGTCGAGGCCCTGTCCCTGGACGTGCGCGATCAGGCCAGCATCGAGTCGTTCGCGAAGGCGGCCACCGCGGCCGCGCCCCGCATCGACGTCCTCGTCAACAACGCGGGCTGCAACGTCCGCAAGCCCTCGATCGAGATATCTTGGGACGACTGGAACCTCGTTCTCGACACCAACCTGCGGGGCATGTTCTTCGTCAGCCAGGCCGTGGCGAAGCAGTCGATGATCCCCAACGGCTACGGCCGCATCGTCAACATCGGCTCGTACACCACCGTCGCCGGGTTCGCCGGACTCGCCCCCTACTGCGCCAGCCGGGGCGGCGTCCGGCAGATGACGATGGCCCTGGCCGACGACTGGGGCATCCACGGCATCACCGTCAACTGCCTCTCCCCGGGCTGGTTCAAGACTGCGCAGAACAAGGTCCTCTACGAGAACGAGGAGTGGGTCGAGTACCTCTGCGACCGGATCCCCCTCAAGCGGCCGGGGCAGCCCCACGATCTCGACGGGGCGGTGGTGTTCCTGGCCTCCGACGCCTCCGAGTACGTGACGGGGCAGAACCTCCTGGTCGACGGAGGGATCTCGACCGGCGCCACCCGGGCCCTGCCGAAGAAGGAGGGCTGAGCGCCCGTCGCTCGATCACAAACAGAGCGAACCCCGAGCGGCCGGCGACGCGCGCCGGATTGTGATCGGGCTCACTCCTGGTGGCTCGGGCGTTCGCCTTTCGATGGGGCGGCCGCTACTCTTGGGCAGGATGCGCCTCTGTCTGTCGTTGAGCCTTCTGCTCCTCGGGCCCGCTCCAGCGTTCCCCCAGGACGTTGGGGTGACGTTCGCCGCCGTCCTGCCCGAGGAGGTCGCCGACGTCAGCGGGTGGGAGATCGTTTCCGGAGAGTTCGAGACGACCGCCGCCCGGGGCGCGTACCGCTTCCACGTCAATCCGCGGCGGCAGGCGCTCTACCAGGTCATGCGCTACCGCGTCCAGCTGCTGACGCCGTCCACGGACCTCCAGCGTGGCCGCCGCCGGGGCGAGCGCCTTGCCTTCGTCCGCCATCCCGGGACCCCCGAGCCCATCAAGTGCTGGGAGCACGAGCCCGCCGGCACCGTTCCTCCCTGGCGCGAGGTCGAGGCGGGGACCGACGAGTACCAGCTCGAGATGGCGCTGTTGATGCAGGTGCTGGCCGTTCACCGGGCCGCCCACGGGATCCGCTAGGCCCCTCCCGCCGCGTTCCACACGCAGCACCAGCGGCGGCGCGTGCTCCCGTCGCGCCCGGGGTCGACCGTGCCTTGTCTGGCCAGGGTGCACATTGCGCGACAGTACTGACCAGAATCGTGCCGAGAGCGTCGGCCCCGGAGACCGGCGCCCCCTGTCTCATGCCTCCCCGTCGAGAATGTCTGCGATTCGCGCGTTGTCGCGGGAGCTCGACGCTGGAGCGCCCGTCGAATCGGGTGTAGAATCTTGTCATTCCAATACGCCCGCAGGGCGGCGTCTCCCTCCCGACGCCCAGCCGAGAGAGGAGAGCCATGGAATGTCAGCTCGGAGATCTGCCCGAGGCCGGTCGGGAGTTGACCCCGACGGACCGGGCGTCCCGCTCGCTCCAGAAAGTAGTGGGTTTCTTCACCCGCGGAACGGGTAAGGTTCTTCGCGACCCCCACATTCTTCTGCGCAAGGCCCGCGAGGTCTCGGGCCGGGCGCCTCAGGTCGCGCCCGCCACGGCCCCCCTGCCCGCGCTGGGACTCCGGGAGGGGGAGAGGGTGCGGGTCCGGCCCTGGGCCGAGATCGAGACCACCTTCGACCGGGACGAGCGAACCGGCGGGCTCGGCTGGATGCCACTGCAGAAGGAATTCTGCGGGGGAACCTACAAGGTGGCTCGCAAGGTCGATCGCTTCTTCGACGAGCGAACGCGGCGGATGCTCAAGGTGAAGGATGTCGTGCTGCTGGACGGCGTCCACTGCGTGCCCGCGAAGAACATCCCCTACGACTACGCGGGTTGCCAGCGCATGTGCCTCCTCTTCTGGAAGGAAGCCTGGCTGGAGCGAGTGACCGATGGCGACGGATCCAGCCGAGAGTAGGGGGCATCCGGCTCCGGCATTGGGCCCACTGGTGGTCGACGAGGTGCGAAGCCTCGATGCCTTCGCCGCGCTCGAGGAGGAGTGGGGCGCCTTCATCGAGGAGGCACCGGCGGCAAGCTTCTTCCACACGTGGGAGTGGCTCACCGCGCGACTGGAGTCCTACTGGGCGGATGAAGAGCTGGCGCTCCTCCTCGTCCGATGCCAGGGGCGACTGGTGGCGGCTGCCCCCTTCGTCGTCGATCGGCAGGGGGAGCAGTGGTGCCGTGGCTCGTTGACGCTGCCCGAGGACGGCTTCGACCTGCTCTGCACCGAGCACGTCCCCGAGGTCCTCGACTCTCTCTTCGTGAAGCTCCGGGCGTCGCGCCGGCGGTGGCGGATCGGGCTCGGCCGCCTGCCCGCCGACTCCGAGGTGGCCGCCGCGCTCCCCGAGGCCGCGCGTCGGAACGGACTCTCCACCTTCGTCCGGGAAGCCGACACGGTCCGTCTCATCCACACCGATGGGGGCTGGGACGCCTACCTTGCCTCGCGCTCGAGCAAGGTGCGGCGGGAGTGGCGCCGAAAGCAGCGCAAGCTCGAGAGCGCGGGAGCCGTCGAGATCCGAACGATCCGATCGCCGAAGGAGAGCGACGAGGTCTTTGACGACGTCGTGGCCATCGAGTCCGCGAGTTGGAAGGAGGGCGAGGGCAGCTCCATCGCTGGCCAGCGAGCCGAGCGCTTCTACCGCTCGCTCGCCCGGCGCTGCGCCGAGCGGAGCTGGCTCCGACTCCACCTGCTCTACCTCGACGGCCGGCCCGTCGCCTATTTCTACGGCGTGGCCTTCCGCAAGCAGCTCTACGGCCTGAAGACGTCCTACGATGTGGCGTGGGCGAAGCTGTCCCCGGGTGTCGTCGTGGTTCTGCAGGCGCTCCAGGAGGCATTCGAGGAGGGCGTCTCGACGATCGACTTCCTCGGCTTCGACTCGCGATGGAAGGTCGAGGCGGCCAACGGCGGACGCCAGAACCTGCACGCCTGCGTCTTCACCGCCTCCCATCTCGACTGCCACGCGTGCCGCCTGGCCCGAGGCACGGTCAAGCCCTTCCTCGAGACGAAGGCTCCGGTCGTGCTGGAGTCGGCCGGGGTGCTGGCGCAGTGGTTTCGGCGAGGACAGGGCCCTCCTCGACGTGGGTCCTAGGCTAAGGAGGGCAGACATGCACGCTGCCACGCCGGTAAACGCCGTCGCTCACCACGCGCCCTCCGCGCCGCTCACCACCCAGGAGATCACACGCGTTGCCGACCTCGCCGCTCACGAGGGCGAGTGGCGCCGCCTCGTCGAGGAGCTGCCGGAGGCGACCCTCTACAACTCCTGGGAGTGGACGAGCGCCAAGCTCGAGTCCTACTGGCCGACGGCACCCGTCGCGATACTGCTCATCCGCCGAGAAGGTCGGCTCGTGGGGGCGGCCCCCCTCATCGTCGATCGGGAGGCCGACGTCTGGTGCCGCGGCGCCCTGACCGTGCCCGAGGAGCGCGTGGACTTCCCCTTCACCCTGCCGGCGGCGGAGGTCCTCGACGCCGCGCTGGGCCATCTCGGGCGGACGCGTCGCCATTGGCGTCTGGGGCTGCTTCGTTGCCCGGCGTCCTCGCCCCTCGTGCCGGCCCTGCCCGAGGCCGCCCGAGCCCGGGGCCTGCACGCCTTCGTGAGACCGGCAGAGCCCTCCCGGTTGGTTGTCCCGGGGGGAGGCTGGGACGCCTATCTGGGATCGAGGTCCAAGCACGTCCGGCACGAGTGGCGTCGCAAGCGTCGCCAGCTGGAGAAGCAGGGGCGAGTGGAGATTCGAAAGGTGACGACGCGTGCACAGTTCGACGAGGTCCTGCCCGGCGTTCTCGCCATCGAGGAGGCCAGCTGGAAGCACGAGGCAGGCCTCGCCATCTCCACCCAGCGACGAGGCCGCGTCTTCTACCCCGAGCTGGCCCGGCGCGGTGCGGACCGGGGATGGCTCCGACTCCACGTCCTCTACCTCGACTCCCACCCCATCGCGCACTTCCTGGGCATGCGCTTCCGGCAACGGCTGTACGCGCTGTGGACGTCGTACGACCACTCTCAGGCCCGGTACTCGCCGGGGATCGCGGTGGTCCTCGCCGCCCTGGAGGACGCGTTCGCCTCCGGGGTGACCACCGTGGACCTGCTGGGAGCGGAGATGCGCTGGAAGCGCGAGGTGGCCAACGATCTCCGCGAGCATGTCCACGCCTGCGTGTATTCGGGTGGAGCCGTCGGATGCCGTGCCTGCTCCCTGGCTCGGGGCACGATTCGACCGGCCCTGGCGGCCGGGGCCCCGTCGCTTCTCAGGGGGCTCGAACAGGGGCTACGGAGGCTGAAGGGGCGCCGGGGTCACTGAGGGGCCCGGGCGACGTACCCGTGTCGTCCCGCACCTGCCGAGGACACGATCGCCATGGCGGGATCGTGTCCCTGGCCAAGGCAGCCGGCCGCAGGCCGGTTCGGTCCCCGGAGAGACTGCCGGCCCCTGCACGGCCGGTCATCGAGGTCCGAGTACCCGCCTCTTGACGCGTCGCAGGAGCGTCGACCGCCGCAGCAGGGGACGCAGCCGTCCCTGAAGCAGGTGGGTGAGACGCCCGCGGGGAGTCCGGCAGTAGAGCCGGAGGCTCACCTGGTCGAGGGCGTCCGGGGTCCACCGAAGCTTGTAGGCTGCGGGTGGGGGCAGCATGTCGTAGATGCACACCTCCGGGGCCCGGAACGCGTGCTTCATCATCTCCATCTGCAGGGCAAACCCCGGCGCCAGCTGAGCCTGCTCCTCGGCGTAGGCCGTCTTCAGGTCGTGGCTGGCCCCGGCCTCGGTCACGCAGAGGTCCCAGGCGATCAGCCGTTGGCCGAGGCGCAGGGCGTATTGTGCCAGCCGACCGCTGCCTTCGAACCTCCGCAGGAGCCCACGGTAGAAGGAGGTCTCCTCCGGACTGGCGAGGATGGCGGTTCCCCCCCGGCCCTTCCAGCCCTCGGCCTCGAGGGCGAGTCCTTCCTCGAGAAGGCTGGCCCCCCGAGGTTCATCGACGACGCGCTCGAAGGACACCCCTGCCTCCTGGCACCGCTTGCGCGAGCGGCGCAGCGAGGACCGCAGGTTCTTCGAGAGTCCTCTGAAGTAGTCCTCCCAGGGGCCGTCGGTGCACACGTAGGGAGAGCGCCGCTCGTTCTCCCGACCGATCCCCAGCCGTCGGCGCGCCGCGAGTCGTTCCAGTGCGGCCACGGTGGGAGAGTCGCTCGGGAGATCCTTGAAGAAGAGGACGTCGGGCATCTCGCGCCCCGCGAGGACGCCGTCGAGGAGGGACTCGACGTACGGCCCGGGGTCTCGGTCACCGGGCACGACGAAGTCGAGGCGAAAGGTGTGGAGGTTGGCGGTGAGCTCGAGGCTCCGCACGGGGATCCCTGCCACCGCCGTGGCTCGTCGCTGGACCGGGACCGCGGCGACGACCTTGTCCCCCTCCCGGCCCAGGTACACGGCCACCCGTCTCTCCTGGCGATCGAAGGCCTGCCACCAGACCACCAGCCAGTCGTGGGTGAAGCACAGGTGAGGGTACCGAGCGGTCGAAACCACCGCGTCCCATTCGTTGCGGAGCGTCTCGAACTCGGCGATCCGGGAGACCGTGTCGATCTTCATCGGACGTAGCTCCACCCCGAGGCAGGCAGAAGGGCGGTCCGACGACGAGCGGGGCCGACTCGCTCATACATCGGCTCCGGCGGGGCGTTCACGCGCGACAGCTCGGTTTCGTTCATCGGGGCGAGCAAGGTCAATGATATGCTAGCCCCTGGGCGGGCACGAACCGTGCGATGATGATTCCCCGGTCGAGGACGCCGTGGGCGCCCGTACCGCCCCCCTGGGGCAGTCGCTCCTCCCGCCCCCCGCAGGATGCCCTCCGGGAAGGACGCTGAGACGTGGGCACGACGGACGGAGACAACCAGCCGCCGCCGGACTGCAGGCGATGCGGGCTCTTCCGGGACGAGCCGGAGCGCCTCGAGCGAGCCCTGCCCGGCCTCACCATCCTGTCCTCGGCCAGCGGGTCGACCCGCGGGCTCGCCGGGATCTGCCTCGCTCGTCACACCTTCCAGGACCCGGAGCCGGCCTGTTCCGAGTTCCGTCCGAGACCCGATTAGGCGAGTTCCTCCGCTCAGTCGAAGCGGACGCCGACCTCCCGGCCGACCTCGAGGATGTGGTCTCGCGCCGCGTCGTACTCGGCCTCGTCGGGTAGATGCTCGATCATGAGGGGCACGTCCGGCACGCGCTTCGCGTGCTCGGCGAGCCAGGTCGCGTAGTCGACGCTCCCCAGGCCGGGGCGCACCTCGCGGAAGTGGACCGCCATCTCGATCTCCCAGGTGAGGTCCTTGGCGTGGACGCTGGCGATGAGCGGGCCCAGCTTTGCGTAGCACTCCCGGATGACGTCGCTCGAGGTGTAGTAGCGCGTGGGTGAGTTGACGAGGTTGCACGGGTCGAGGTGAACGGAGAAGGGCTTGCGGTCCACGGCCTTCACCAGGCGGAGCGCGGCCTCGGGGCTGTCCGGCAGGGACCACGCCATCATCTCGTAGCAGAACGTCGTTCGCGTGGGCTTCACCGCGTCGATGATGGCCCGGGCGTTCTCGACGGCGGCGTCGAAGAACCGTTCGGACAGGTTGTCCGGGTGCGGACCGAGCCAGCTGTCCGGGTTGAAGGATCCCGCGATGTCCACGCAGCAGCGGGCACCCACCGCCTCCGCGAGGGCCAGCCCGTCGGTGACGGTCTCCATGTTCTTGCGCCGCTCCTCGGGATCCGCGGCCAGCAGGTTGACCCATCGGCCGACCTCGGCGATCACGACGTCGTGACGGGCGAAGGCTTCCTCGGTGGCCCTCAGCAGATCCGTGTCGTCGAGCGGGATGTCGGGGCAGTAGCCGGCCCGGTAGCCTTTCGCCCGGTGCGCCTGGGCCTGCGTTTCCGGGTCCTCGCCGTCCACCCACACCGGTGCGCCCAGGCGGACGTGCCCGGCAGCGGAAGCCGACGCCCCGACCCGCGGGGGAGTGGGATCTGTCGACGTCCGTCCCGTCGAGGCGGCCGCGACCACCGAGCCGGCGGCGCCGGCGAGGAACGAGCGACGGTCGAGGGGTGATGACATGGCGCGTCCTCCTTGCGATCCCGGACGACGGACGCCAGATTCTACGCCCTCAGCCGCTTTCCACGGCGGCAGACACCTCGGAGGACGGCTCCGCAGCCGCGGCGGCGTCCGCCGAGCCCGCCCTCACCACGGCCGGCTTCATCCAGGCCGTGCCTCGAAAGCGGAGCCAGATCAACAGCGCCATGGTCGCCAGGTAGACGATGACGCAGGCCCAGGCGGCCACCAGGCCATGGCGCGGCGCCACGAAGAGCGTCAGGGGTACGAACACCACCCAGGCCGAGGCCACGTTGGCGAACATCGCGTAGGTCGTGTCGCCCGCGCCACGCAGGCCCCCCGCGATCACCATGAAGGTCAGATCGAAGAAGAGGCAGAAGGCCACGATGGTGAAGAGCGGCCGCGCGAAGGGCAGCAGGACCGTGAGCTCGCTCGGGCGGACGAAGAGCGCCATGAGGGTCTCCGGCACAAACAGATACACCAGGCCCAGCGCGAGCATGAGCAGGTAGCCGACCCGCAGGATCCGGTGCATCACCCGGCGAGCTTCCTGCTTCGCCCCCGCCCCGATGCATTGGCCCACCAGCGTCTGGCCGGCGATGCTCAGGCCGTAGGAGAGCATGAAGGCGGCGCTCCAGGCGTGGATCACGGCGTCGGTGGCCGCGAGCTGGGGATCGCCCAGGCGCGCCACGACTGCAGTGAAGACGCTGAAACCACCCATCTCCATGAAGGTCTGCACCCCGATGGGGAGACTCAGCACGACGAGCGCGCGGAAGACGCGCCGGTGCAGCCCGGCCCTGGGAAGCAGGTGGTAGACATTCCGGAACTCGGCTCGGATGAAGAGGGTGACGAACATGGCCACCCCGATCACGGTGTTGGCGATGGCGGTGCCCACCGCGGCTCCCACTGCCCCCATCTCGGGCGCGCCGAGGTGGCCGAAGATGAAGACGTAGTTGGCCCCCGAGTTCAGGAACAGCTTCACGAACCCGAACCACATGGGCACGTCCGTGCGCCCGATCCCGCGGTAGAAGTTGTCGCAGGCCATCAGGAGCATGAGGCCGAATGCCCCCAGGAGGCGGATCCGCATGTAGGCGGCGGCGTTCTCCTGGACCTCCGGCGAGGCCCCGGTCCAGGCCATCAGGTGGGGAGCCAGGGGCCAGAGCACGAAGACGAGGACCGAGAGGAAGAGCCCGAGGTAGATCCCCTGCCAGAAGGCCACCCCGGCCCCCTTGCCGTCGTTCGCGCCCTCGGCCTGCGACACGAGGGTGTTGACGCCGGCGAGCATGCCCCAGAAGAGGCTGAGCAGCCACCAGAACAGGATGCTCCCGAGGCCCACGCTGGCGAGGGCCACGACCCCCACCCGGCCCACCATGATGGTGTCGATGATCCCCATCGCGGTGTAGCTCAGCTGGCTGAGCATCACCGGCGTGCTCAGGCTGATGATCTGTCGGTACGACGTGTCCGGACGACTCATGACGCTGGCTCACTCTAAAAAGGAAAAGCCCTGGACCTCGGGAGGTCCAGGGCTCGAGATGAGTGCGGTCTCTGCTCTTGAGTTATGGACCTCCGCAGGCCGGTGCACCCGGAACGGGCCGGGAACCGGGGTCGGGAATGGCGATGTGGGTTCTCATCGGGTCCACGCCTCTAGGAAGCGCCGAGATTGTCGCAGATCACTGGCGGGGGAATCAACTCCCCGGAGGATGGAGGACCTCTCCCGGCGGAGGAGCATCGAGAGCGGCGAAGGGTGTACATTCTTGGAGCACGAGAGGAAGGAGACCACGATGAGCGACCCCGGGACCGCGAACAGCAAGGAGCCCCTGCAGCTCGAAGACGTCGCGCGGGCCGCCGCCGAGTTGGCGGCCGAGCAGGAGCTGGACGGGCTCCTCGAGCGCTTCCTGGATCGTGTGCGCGAGTGGGCGTCACCGTCGGCGCTGCTGGCCGCGGTGCGGGACCCGAGGGCGGAGAGCGGCTGGCGGCTGCTTCCGGCCCTGAGCCTGGGGTCGGGACCCCTCGGGGCGGAGCGCGCCCTCTCCCGGCTCATCGAAGAGACTCCTGGCTGCCTCGAGCGCCCGACGCTGTTCCAGCCGGGCGAGTCGGCCCCGGGCGTCCAGCTCCGAGACAACTGCATCGTCCCCTGGGTGCACGAGGGCGAGTCGGGGGTGCTCGTGTTGCGCGGTCTCCCCCGCCCCTCGGCCCCGAACCTGGGCGACGCCCTCACGGTCCTTGCCGCCCCGGTGTGGCCACGGCTCCTCGGCAGCCCCGCCGAGCGGGTCGAATCCCTGGTGGTCGAGCTGAAGCGTGTCGCGGAGCGGCTCGAGGAGGACGCCGGCCGGCACCTGGAACGGCTCCGGGCCTCGCAACCGCCCGCGGCGGAAGCCGGCAAGGAGGGGCCGGGCCTCGCTGACCGGGGGCCCGAGCTGGAGAAGGAGCTGGCCGCGGCCCGGCAGGCAGAGCAGCGCTCCATCGCCGAGCGCGACGAGCTGCGAGAACGTCTGATTGCCCTCGAGACGGCCTTGAAGGAGGCGGAGGTCGAGCGAGACCGGGTCCTCGCCGGGGCGAAGGAGCTCGACGAGCAGGGACGGGACACCGAGGATCGGGCCCGCGCGGCCGAGGAAGCCCTGAGCGCGGCGCGGCAGGAGCTCGAGGCGGCTCGGACGGAGGGGGAGCACTCGACGCTCGAGTGGGACGAGCTCAAGGCCCGGGTGGCCACGCTCCAGGAGGCCCTCCAGAACGCAGAGGTGGAGCGTGATGGCGCCCGCGACGAGTCCGAGAGGCTCACCGCGCGGGTGGAATCCCTGCAGGCCGAGCACGCGTCGGTGGCCGAGCGGCTGGAGGAGCAGCGCCGCGCCCTCAGCGATGGAGCCCGGTCCGCCGAAGAGGCGCAGGCCTCGGCGCAGCAGGAGCTGGAGTCGGCGCGCCAGGAGGCGCAGCGTGCCGCCGCCGAGGTCGAGGCGCTCAAGGCGCGCTTGTCCCCGCTCGAGGTGGCCCTGCAAGGGGCGGAGAACGAACGGGACGAAATCCGCGGCACGTTGGAGCGTCTCGAGGCCGAGAGCCGGGCCGCCGCCGACGCGGCGAGAAGCGTCGAGGACACCCTGGCCACCACGCAGCGCGAGCTGGAGGCCGCCCGGGAGGAGGAGCGGCGCGCCACCTCCGAAGCCGGTGAGCTGAGGGCTCGGGTGGCTTCTCTCGAGAAGACTCTCCAGGACACCGAGGGCGAGCGCGACGCTGTCCGGGGCCGGGCGGATACCCTGGAGGAGCAGAAGAGAGCTGCCGAAGCCGCAGTGCGCTCGTCGGAGGAGGCCCTGGCCTCGATGCGGGAGCAGCTCGGGGAGGCACGCGAAGCGAGCGTGCCCGGTGGCGACGCCAACGAGATGGCGGAGAAGGCCCTGGGGACCCTGCGGGGGACACTGGACGTGCTGCGACGCACCCCGTTCGTGCCCCCGGGCCTGCGCGTCTCCATGCAGGAGGGGCTTGCGCTCGTGGGCCAGAGGGACGAGAGACGCGACCCCTGGCTGCGCGTGGCGCTGCTGGATCGTGACGCCGCCAGCCTCGAGCCACTGGCCGCCGAGCTCGAGGAGGCGGGGCTGGACGTCAAGATCGCCAACTACCCGGAGGAGCTGGCTCTCTTGATGAAGACACCGGATGCCCAGAAGCTGAACGTGGCGGTCTGCGACATCCTCGCCTTCCGACCCGACCAGACGGTCGCCGGCCTGTTCCGGGGCTGGCAGAAGGACCGCGCCGGCCTCGCGTTCTTCCTGAGCTTCAGCCCGGAGGACGCGGCCGAGGCCGAGCGGGCCAAGCGCGTGCCCATGTCGCTCACCGCGGGTCGGCTGCCCCGGCCCATCCCGGGCCCCCAGCTCATCGAGAAGCTGCAGGTTCTGGCGCAGAAGCAGGCGGCCGCCGAGGGGTGAGGTTTCCTCCACGGCGAGGGGAGACTGACAGATGAAGATCGAGGGCACGATCGGGTTCGTCGGCACCGGGAACATGGGGGAGGCGCTCATCCGTGGGCTGCTGAAGGTCGGGGTGACCGAGCCGTCGCAGATCGTGGGGAGCGATCCGCGGTCCGATCGAGCGGCTGAGCTGGCCGAGACCTACGGCATCCGGACGACCGGGGACAACGTCGAGGTCGCGCGCCAGGCCGACATCTTGATCCTTGCGGTCAAGCCCCAGGTGATGGAGCGGGTGCTCGAGGAGATCGGCGCCGAGATCCACGCCCACGCCCTGGTAATCTCCATCGCTGCCGGCATTCCCCTCGCTGCCATCGAGGCACGGCTTCCCCAGGCCCGGGTCATCCGAACCATGCCGAACACCCCTGCGCTCGTGGGCGCGGGAGCCACCGCGATCGCGGTGGGCGGACACGCCACCGAGGACGACCTCGAGGCGGCCAAGCGGATCTTCGACTCCGTGGGAATGACGGTGGCCCTCGACGAGGCCCAGATGGATGCGGTCACCGGCCTCTCGGGAAGTGGCCCCGCCTACGTGTTCCTCGTCATCGAGGCTCTCGCCGATGCCGGCGTCAAAGTCGGCCTCTCGCGCCACCACGCCCAGGCTCTCGCCGCGCAGACGCTCCTGGGGTCGGCCAAGCTCCTCATCGAGACGAACGAGCACCCGGGCCGGCTGAAGGATATGGTCACCTCCCCCGGCGGCACCGCCATCGCCGGGCTGCACACCATCGAGGCCGGGGGCCTGCGCACCACCCTGATGGACGCGGTGGAAGCGGCCACGAAGAGGAGTCGAGAGCTGGGCGAGCAGGCGGTGAAACCCGAGGAGCGCTGAGAGAGCCGTCGCCCCACAGAGAGGAGCACCGACCCCAATGCCCGAACGTCCGCTTTCCTCGGAGACCCGCCGCGACTTCCTGGCCCGGGGTGCCCTGGCTCTCACCGCCGCCGGGGTGCTGCGGGCTTCGGCAGCCGATGCCCAGGAGGGCCCCACCGTCCAGCAGGTCATCGACCGGATCCTGTCGGAGGTGCCGCCGGGGCCCCCGGAGACCGTCGACACGGTCAAGGTGGGTGACCCCGCGCAGCCCGTGACCGGCATCGTGACCACGTTCCTCGCCAGCTGCGAGGTGATCGACCGGGCCGTCTCGCTCGGGGCGAACCTCGTCATCACCCACGAGCCGACGTTCTACAACCACCTCGACGAGGTGGACTGGCTCCAGGAGGACGACGTCTACCGCCACAAGCTGAAGCTGCTCCAGGACAGCGGGATCGTGGTGTGGCGATTCCACGACGGAATCCACCGGCTCGAGCCCGACGGGGTCATCACCGGAGTCCTCGAGGCCCTGGGGTGGAAGGGCTTCGCGCGTCCCGACGACCCCCGGGTCTGCGAGATCCCCGCCATGTCTCTTCCCGAGCTGGCCACCCTCCTCCGGGAGCGGCTCGGCACGATGAGGGTGCTGGCGGTGGGGGACCCGCGGCGCGTCTACCGCACGGTGGGGCTCATGGTGGGCGCCGCCGGCGGCAGGGCCCAGATACAGTTCGCCCGGGAGACGGGGGTCGAGGTGCTGGTGGTGGGCGAGCTCGCCGAGTGGGAGACGTCGGAGTACGCCCGGGACGCCATCCACGCCGGGCAGCATCGGGCCGTGCTCGTCGTCGGCCACGCCGCCAGCGAGGAGCCCGGCATGAAGTGGCTGGCCGAGTGGCTGCGCCCCCGCTTCCCGGGGGTGAGCGTGACCCACGTTCCCCTGCGCGACGCCCTGCGTCCCCTCTGAGTCACGCCCGCCCGGAGCGCACGGCCTCGATGGTCGGCAGGCTCTCGACGTATCCCAGGTAGGGGCTGAGCCTGAACTTGCGGGCGGTGTTCGCCGACGACATGTATCGGATCCGCCCGAAGATCTTCCGGTCCGGCGCCCAGGGGCGGTCGAAGAGCCCGAAGCACCACAGGATCCCCGTGTAGGAGTTGGGATCGCGCCCGTCGAGGGCGTACTTGTTGTTCAGGTGCTCGAGGATGCGGTAGGCCTCGACGGGTGACGGCGACCACTCGAGGACCTTCTTCCCCCAGAGCATCCGCAGGTAGTTGTGGATCGTGCCGGTGGCGACGAGCTCACGCTGGGCGGCGTTCCAGAGCTCGTCGTGCGTCTGTCCCGCCTCGAGCTCGTCGGCAGAGTAGAGGTGGGGCCGTTCGTCACCCGCGTGGGCCCCGAGCGTCTCCAGCACCCAGGACGGCAGGGCCGTCTCCAGGCTGGCGGCGTCCGCGCGCCGGGACCGGTGCCAATGGAGCCCCACGTCCCGCCAGGTGAGGGCCTCGTCCAGGAAGGAGTTGACGTCGGCATCGTCCGAGAAGAAGCCCTCCCGTTTCCCCCGGTTGTGGATCCGCAGCTCCTCGGGAGTCCAGTCTCCGGTCGTGGCCAGCACCTTCTCGGCGACCTCCTCGATGGAGATATGACCGAAGTGGAGGTAGGGGCTGAGGCCGCTGGCGTGCCCCTCGTCCGGCGGCCTCGGCTCGGAGCGGCGCTCGGCGTATCCGCGGAGGCGGTGCTCGAGAAACGTCCCCAGCCGCGCCCGGGCGGCCCCCGTTCCCCCGGGCATGCCCTCCACCGGGGGCACGGTGCCCTCGAGGGGGAGGGCGTCCACGAAGGCGGCCGGGTCGTCGGCGCCCGACCAGCGATCGAACGGGGCCGAGACCGGCCGGGCCGCGGCCCGGGACACCTCGGGCTCGGCAGCGGCGCGGTGGAGCCAGGCCTCGGCGAAGGCCTTGTGGATGCGCGGCCGCAGGTGCGCGGCCGCGGAGACCGGAGAGCCGAGGAGGGAGAGGGGAACGATCGAGCTCGAGTCCACCGCGAGGACCGGGACGTCCACCTTCCGGGCCAGGGCGCGGCTCTGTCCGGGGACGATGAAGCACGGGAAGTCGTCGGTCACTACGAGGGCGGCCCGCTCGGACAGCTTCCGGAGGAGCCCTCGCCCCTCGCCTCTCTTCTCTTCCACGAAGGGCCAGTAGTTGAGGCCGTGCTCCTTCGCCCGGGCGGCGTTCGCGGCCATCCCCTCGAGGATGAATCGGTGGAGCCGGCGGCTCGCCCAGGGGTAGTCGAGCCGGAGTCCTTCGTAGACGACCAAGGGCCGGTCGAGTCGCTCCGCGCACCAGAGCGCGTAGTCGAGGGCGTGGTTCCGCTCGAGCCGCCGGTACGCCTGGATCCAGTAGAGGACGTAGTCCCGCTCGCCGGCCGTCGGGGCGGTGTTGAGCCGGCGGAGCCGGGCCTGCTTGTAGCTCACCGAACGATCATAGCCGCGATGGACGATGGTTCGTCATCAAGCTACTCGATCTTCCTGGCGAGCTGATTGGCTCCCCGCAAGCCCACCACGCTCCCGTCCTCGAAGACGAAGACCCGCTCGGAAATTCCAGCCCGCATCGCATTCCGGCCGAGCGCCCGCCACGACTCGTGGTGAGATATTCAAAAACTATTCAGAACAAGTTCATTGGCTTTCTCGTATGTACGGGGGAGAGACGGCGGAACGACCCTGGCCCTTCGGGGCCCGCGGCGCTGGTGTCGCGCCCCCACCACGCCGATGGAGCCCGCCGGAACGGGCGTTGTTGCTGGTTGATCTCAAAGGAGAAGGAAGAACATGCGAAAACTCACGGCCCTGGCCGCCACCCTCACCTTCGCCCTCGCCCTCACCCCGGCCGCCCGAGGCGAGCACCACGAGAAGGACATCGTCGAGACCGCGGTCGCCGCCGGCCAGTTCAATACCCTGGCCACCGCGCTGCAGGCGGCCGGTCTCGTCGAGACGCTCAAGGGTGAGGGTCCCTTCACCGTCTTTGCCCCGACCGACGAGGCCTTCGCCAAGATCCCCCACGCCGACCTCCAGGCCCTCCTGGCCGACAAGGCGAAGCTGACGAAGGTCCTCACCTACCACGTGGTCCCCGGCAAGGTCACCGCGGCCGACGTGGTGAAGATCAAGGAGGCCAAGACGGCGGAGGGTCAGTCCATCAAGATCGACACCGCGGACGGCGTGAAGGTG
>JAJDNS010000074.1 GCA_022340585.1 Acidobacteriota bacterium | reverse complement strand
TTCCGGTCCGTGCCTGGAGCCGGGCCCACGTCCACGTGTGCCAGCCGAAGGCGGCGTCGCGCATGAGGTCGCGGGCCGTCTTCGGCACACCCTCGTCGCCGACGGGGTACGCCGCCAGGAGGTCGTCGGCGAAGGGCCCGTAGCGCTTCTTGACGTTGGCGATGTGGTCCTCGGGCGTCTTCTCGCGCGAGAAGCTCAGGCCCTCGTCGGAGTTGTAGCCGACGAGGATCGGGACGTCGTTGTACCGGCCCGCGGCGTAGAGCTCGTACTGGTCGCCGGGAATCACCCAGCCGTCGACGATGGGCCACGCGGCCCCGCTGCCAAAGCCGGCCGGGAGCTTTCCGGGCTCCACCTGGCGAAGCTCGGCGATCGACGCGGCCCCGGCCTTCTCCGCGAACGTCACGCCCGCCGCCTCGGCGGCGGCGAGCCCCCGCATGTTCTCGCCCGGGTAGGTCGTGGGACGAGTGGGACCGAACGAGCCCCCGCTCTGCGAGATGGCTCCCTGGAAGAGGCCCCTGGCGAGCGGCGACGCGCACAGCATGCTGACTGCGATGCCGCCGGCGGACTCCCCGAAGATGGTCACCTGGTCCGGGTCGCCGCCGAAGGCCGCGATGTTCCTCTGCACCCAGGCCAGGCCGGCGAGCTGGTCCAGCAGCCCGTAGTTGCCCGAGACGTGGTGCGGCGACTCGGCGCTCAGCTCGGGGTGGGCGAGGAAGCCGAGGGGGCCGACACGGTAGTTGAGGCTCACCAGGACGACGCCCTGGCGCGCGAGGTGCTGGCCGTCGTGGACCGGGGTGGAGGTGGAGCCGAAGGAGAACCCCCCGCCGTAGATCCAGACGAGGACGGGCACGCGTTCGTCGGCCGACTTCGCGGGGGTCCAGACGTTGAGGTACAGGCAATCCTCGCTCACGTTGCCGGTCCCGTCCCCCTGGTAGGGATCGGGTGCAAAGGCCGTCGTCTGGCGCACGTCCTCCCACTTCTCGGCGGGCTGGGGCGGGCGCCAGCGCAGGTCGCCCACGGGCGGCGCGGCGAAGGGGATGCCGCGATAGACGGTGAGGTCTCCCTCGGCAGCGCCCTGCACGAGACCGAGCTCGGTCATGACGGGCGCGGGTTGGGCGAGAGCCGGCACACTGGCGGCGACCGCCAGGAGTGTGGCGAGGGGTGTCATCGGTCTCAATGGAAGGCTCCTCTCGTCGGGGCTATGGCTGGCGCCACAGGTTGGGCAGGAATCGCTCGTAGAGCAGGTGGCGCCAGGTTGCCCAGTCGTGTCCCCCGTGCCCCCCCACGTAGTACTCGTGCTCGACACCGTGATTCACGAGGGCCTCATGGAGGGCGACGCAACGCTCCCCCAGGAAGCCTTCGGCCTCCAGCGCCCCCTGGCCGAGGAACAGGTAGTCGATCTTGTCGTTGACGGCGGGATCACGGAGGAAGCTCGCGAGGGACTGCTCGGCGTCCACGTCGCCGGCGCTGAGCACGCCGAACGATCCGAACAGGTCCAGCGAGTTGAACCCGACGAAGATGGTGTGGCGGCCGCCCATCGAGAGGCCGGAGAGCGCGCGTCCGTGCGGGTTGCGGCGGGTGGAGTAGGTGGCGTCGACGAGGGGCACGACGTTCTCGCGCAGCTCCCGCTCGAACAGGTCGAAGGTGAGCTCGACGTGTCGGGGGTGGCTGCGATGGAGGACCTGGTTGTTGGGGATCGCGATCAACATCGGCTCGGCCCGGCCCTCGGCGAGGAGGTTGTCCATGATGAAGTTGGCGCGTCCGTCGTAGACCCAGTTGGAAGGCAGCTCGCCGCTGCCGCCGAGGAGGTAGAGGACGGGGTAGGTCCGGGCGGGGTCGTACCCGGGAGGAGAGTACACGTACAGCTCCCGCTCGCCGCCGGTGACGTCCGAGTGATAGACGTGGCGAGTCACCGTCCCGTGGGGAACGTGACGCGCGTCGTAATAGGCCGGGCCCTCGCCGTGCACCACGAGCTCGCTGTAGGGAGGCATGGCGGTGAAGGCCGCATAGGTGTTGTTCGGATCGGTGACCTGCACGCCGTCCACCTCGATGTGATAGGCGTACATGTCCGGGCGCAGCGGGCCGACCGTCAAAGTCCAGATGCCGTCTTCGCCCTTCGCGAAGGGCACGGGCTGGCGGGCCCTTCCCAGAGCCGTGAGGAGCGCCCAGCCGGCGAGCTTCACTTCCTTCGCTTCCGGCGCCTTGAGGCGGAAGGTGACCGTGCCGTCGTCGTGCACCTCGGGGGAGTTGAGCGGGGCGCTGAACGGAGTGAGGTTCTCCTTGTTCCGATGCGGGTCGAAGTCCAGGTTCACGTTGGCCTGCTGGGACAAGGCGAAGGCCGGCGACCACAGACACAGGACCATCAAGCACGATACAGTGCGCCTCGGGTGCCAAGGCGCTAGTTGTTGGGCAGGGATCATTCCGATCATGGCGCACATGATACCCCGCGTCCGATCCGGCTACCGACGACCCCGCAAGGCCGTGTGGGTGAAGACCTTCGGCGCGGCCATCGGATCGCCTCGGTCGAGCCGACGCAAGTGACATTCATGGGAGCCCCTTGACTGCAGTGTCGAGATCGAGGAAACATCCGTGGCCCAGGCGCCTGTCTATCGCCGCCTCACCGGAGGACTGGTCGCTCGAAGAAACTGACAAGCGGGCCCCCGTCCTGTCCCGGCGGGTGCTCGGACAGGAGACTCAGGGTGAAGACCGCTTTCCTCGTGTTTGTCCTCTCGTCGTTGGCCGGTACCGGAGCTTCTGGACAAGAGGTGGGCGATGCACCCTATCTCGATCCGGACCTGTCGGCGGCGCATCGCGCGGCGGACCTCGTCTCGCGCATGACGCTGGAGGAGAAGGTGCTCCAGATGCAGAGCACCGCTCCCGCGATTCCCCGCCTCGTCGTGCCCGCCTACAACTGGTGGAACGAGGCGCTCCACGGCGTCGCCCAGGGCCGCGCCACCGTCTTCCCGCAGGCCATCGGGCTCGCTGCGACCTGGGACGTCGATCTCATGTATCGGGTGGCCGACATCATCTCCACCGAGGCGAGGGCTAAGTACAACGACGCCCTGACGCGTCCTGCCCCTACCGGGCCCGAGACGCTCATGACCCTTCCCGGCCGCACGGCCGGGCTCACCTACTGGTCGCCGAACATCAACATCTTCCGGGACCCTCGCTGGGGACGCGGCCAGGAGACCTACGGCGAGGATCCGTATCTGACCGGCCGCATGGCCGTGGCGTTCGTCACGGGGATGCAGGGGAGCGATCCCCACTACCTGAAGGTCGTGTCCACGCCGAAGCACTACGCGGTGCACAGTGGTCCCGAGCCGGAGCGGCACACCTTCGACGTCCTGGTGAGCGAGCATGACCTGGTGAACACCTACCTGGCGGCGTTTCGCGCGTCTGTCATCGACGGCAAGGCCGAGTCCATCATGTGTGTCTACAACTCCGTGAACGGAAGACCCGGCTGTGCCAGCGCAGACCTGCTGCAGAAGCGGCTCCGGGAGCAGTGGGGCTTCCAGGGCTACGTCGTGAGCGACTGCGGGGCGGTGACCGACATCCACCGGAATCACAAGTACACCCCCACCCTGGGCGAGGCGGCGGTGGCGGCGGTCAAGGCGGGGACGGACCTCACCTGCGGCACCGAGTACAAGACCCTGGTGGACGAGGTGAAGGCCGGACACATCACGGAGGGCGAGATCGACCGCGCGGTGGAGCGGCTCTTCGTGGCGCGGTTCCGCCTGGGCATGTTCGATCCCCCCGAACGAGTCCCGTACTCGAAGATCTCCATCGCCGAGAACGACTCCAGCGCCCATCGGGACGTGGCCCGAGACGCGGCACGCCGGGCCATCGTCCTGCTCAAGAACGAAGACGGTCTGCTGCCCCTGGGCTCGTCGGTACGCAAGATCGCGGTCGTAGGCCCCTCGGCCGACGACCCCGTCGCGGTGCTGGGGAACTACCACGGCATCTCCTCCCGGCAGGTGACTCCGCTGGAGGGTATCGAGCGGCAGTTCTCGACGGCGCAGGTCCGGTACGCCCTGGGCGCAACCTACACCTCCAGCACGCATGCCCTGATTCCCGGGACCTTCCTGACGCCCGCGGCGGGCGGTGCCAGCGGAGTGAAGGTCGAGTACTTCGACAACCCCGACCTCCAGGGGGAGCCGAAGCTCAGCCGGCCCGAGCCACGCGCCTACTTCGACATGGACATGGAGGATCCTGCCGTCGTTGCCGCCGTGGGCCAGGAGAAGTACTCGATCCGCTGGACGGCCACGCTCACGCCGCCCGCGACCGGCGAGTACGACCTCACCGTCTACACCGGGATGTGGAACCGAACCGCCACCGCGCAGCTGTACCTCGACGGCGACGAGGTCAGCTTCGGCAACGTTCCCTCCAGGCCGGGGCCTCGTCACCCCCCGCACGCCCGGGTCCAGCTCGAAGGCGGTCGCAGGTACGCCCTGCGCGTGGAGTACCGGCAGCCGGGTGCCGGGGGCACGCTTCAGCTCGGCTGGATCCCGCCGGCTGGCGCCGCCCTGGCGGAGGCCGAAGCCCTCATGAAGGACTCCGACGTGGCCATCGTCTTCGTCGGTCTGAGCTCCTCCCTGGAAGGGGAGGAGATGCGCGCGGTGAGGATTCCCGGCTTCCGTGGCGGGGACCGCACCAGCATGGACCTCCCGGCGCCCCAGGAGGAGCTGGTGAGGGCCGCCGTCGCCACCGGCCGGCCGACGATCGTCGTTCTGACAAGTGGGAGCGCGGTCAGCGCCAACTACGCCGCCGAGCACGCCACCGCGCTGCTCGCGGCCTGGTACGGGGGCGAGGAGGCCGGCTCGGCGATCGCCGAGACGCTGGCCGGTGCCAGCAACCCGGCGGGTCGCCTCCCGGTGACGTTCTACAGGGGCGTCGACCAGCTCCCAGCGTTCACCGACTACGCCATGAAGAACCGCACCTACCGCTATTTCGAGGGCGAGCCACTCTTTCCCTTCGGCTTCGGCCTGAGCTACTCGACATTCGAGTACTCGGGCCTCAGCGCGGAGCGGACGCCGGGCGGCGCCGAGATCCGCGTAACGGTCAAGAACACGTCGGCCCGCGACGGCGACGAGGTGGTCCAGCTCTACGTTGCAGGTGGCTCCGGCGAGGGGGCTCCGAGGCGGAGTCTCCGCGGCTTCCAGCGGGTCCACCTGCGAGCCGGCGAGAGCCGGGAGGTGGGCTTCGCCCTCGCCGCGGACGACGTCCCGGGGCCCGAGGTCGAGATCAGCGTTGGCGGCGGGCAGTCCCTGGGGAGCACGCCGCACGTGAAGGGCACTCTGTAGCGACCCCACTATCGTGTCCGGCCGCGACGAGCGGCGGTACGGTGCACGCCTCACAGGAGGACCGATGAAAACACTCGCTTTCCTGCTCCTCGGATGCAGTGTGTGCTGGGGACAGACGACGGACGAATGCCGGCCATCCACGCTGAACATCCCGGGCGCGCAGTACCCTTGCGTCCATCCCGACCAGCGCGCGACCTTTCGCCTCGAGGCCCCCGAGGCTCGGAAGGTCCAGGTGCGAGTCGGGAAGGACTTCGACATGGTGAAGGGAGACGACGGGCTCTGGACCGTGACCACGACACCGCTGGCGGAGGGGTTCCACTACTACTCCCTGGTCGTGGACGGCGTCACGGTGGCGGACCCGGCGACCCGGACGTTCTTCGGCTCGGGCTGGGAGAACAGCGCGATCGAGATTCCCGAGCCGCCCGAGGTGGACTACTACCTTCCGAAGGACGTGCCCCACGGCCAGGTGAGCCAGCGCCGGTACTACTCCACGGTCACCGAGAAGTGGCGGCGCTGCTACGTCTACACGCCGCCGGACTACGATGCCGGCAAGGCGCGCTACCCAGTTCTCTACCTGCTTCACGGCTGGGGAGAAGACGAGACGGGCTGGCACGTCCAGGGCCACGTGGACTCCATCCTGGACAATCTGATCGCGGCGAAGAAGGCCACCCCCATGATCGTCGTCATGGACAACCTGAGCGCGGTGAAGCCGGGTGAGGAGGGCTGGGTCTTCTTCTCGCGCAGGCTCTGGCCCCCGCCGAAGCCCGGTGCGCCGTCCGGCCGCGGCCGGGGACTGGCCGGCTTCACCGGGGCGACCTTCACCGAGATGATGCTCACCGACCTGATTCCCACGATCGAGCGCACGTACCGCGTCCTTCCCGGGCGGGGGAATCGCGCCATGGCCGGCCTGTCGATGGGAGGCATGCAGACGTTCCTGACGACGCTCGCGAACCTCGACAAGTTCGCGTACATCGGAGGCTTCAGCGGGAGCACGGGGTTTCGGGGTGGGTTCGATCCGAAGACCTCGAGCAACGGTGTCTTCGCGGACGCGGAGGCGTTCAACGAGAAGGTCAAGGTCCTGTTTCTGGGTATCGGGTCCGAGGAGGGCCCGCGCGCCAGGAACTTCAGCGAGCAGCTGACCGAAGCCGGCATCGAGAACGTCTTCTTCGAGTCTCCAGGCACCGCTCACGAGTGGTTGACGTGGCGGCGCTGCCTGAACGACTTCGCCCCCCGGCTCTTCCAGTAGACCCACTCTCGGTGCCGGAAAGGAAAAGGACTTGCGATCACTCATCTCTTGTGACCGACAGCGGCCGCTGGGACGGACCGTCCTCAGGGCCTGGATCCTCGCGGCGCCGCTCCTGATCCCGGCGATGGCGAGCCCCTGTCCGGCCGAGCCCCCCGGCGAGGCTCAGCCGGCGACGACGAACGTCATGGGTGCCGAATACCCCCGGGTGCACGCCGACCTCAGCGTCACGTTTCGTGTCGAGGCGCCGGAGGCCAGCAAGGTGCAGGTCGATCTCGGCAAGCTGTGGGACATGGAACGAGACAGCAAGGGGGTCTGGAGCGTCACCATCCCACCGCAGGTCCCCGGCTTCCACTACTACTACCTGGTGGTCGACGGGGTGCGCGTGAGCGATCCCGCGAGCCAGAGCTTCTACGGCGTGGGCCGTCATTCCAGCGGCATCGAGATTCCCGAGGCCGGGGTCGAGTACTTCGACGTCAAGGACGTGCCGCACGGCGAGGTGCGAAGCCGCTGGTATCACTCGACGGTCACGGGCAAGTGGCGCCGCTGCTTCGTCTACACGCCCCCCGACTACGACACGAACCCCGAAGCCCGGTATCCCGTGCTCTATCTCCAGCACGGGATGGGGGAGGACGAGACCGGGTGGGTCGTCCAGGGCCGCGCCAACTTCATCCTCGACAACCTGATCGCCGCCGGCAAGGCCAGGCCGATGATCCTCGTCATGGACAACGGCTACGCCCGGCCCGCCACCCCACCCACGTCCGCTGCCGCCGGTGGGCTCCGGGCGGCCATCGGCGGCTTCCAGGACCTGATGCTGAAGGACGTGATCCCGATGATCGACCGCACGTACCGCACCCTCGCGGACCGCGAGCATCGCGCGATGGCCGGCCTGTCCATGGGAGGCAACCAGACTTGCCAGCTGACGCTGCGCAACCTGGACAAGTTCGCCTGGATCGGCGCGTTCAGCGGCACCGGCAACGGCCTCAGCACGGCCCCCATCGATCCGAAGACATTCATCGACGGAGTCTTCACCGACGGTCCGGCGTTCAACGAGAAGGTCAGGCTGCTCTGGATCGGGATGGGCACCGAAGAGCCGGATCCGTTCCCCGGGGCGATCGGCGCCTTTCGGAAGATGCTGGACGATGCGGGCGTCGACTACGTCTACTTCGAGTCGCCCGGCACGGCGCACGAGTGGCTCACCTGGCGCCGCGACCTGCACGACTTCGCTCCGAGGCTGTTCCGCTAGCGGTCACTCCGACCCGGAGCCACTGGCCGCAGTTGACCGCGTTCCGGGCGTGGTGACGGGACCCGAAGTTGTCGAAGTTGTCGTGATGGTTGGCGAGGGCGACGAAGTACCTGACGCCCGCCCTCTTGTACCGGCGCAACAGGGCGTCCGGGTCCCAGTTCTCCGCCCGCCAGAGATTGTCGATCTCCTTGAAGCCGAACTGCGACGGGTGTCCATACCGCCGTACATGATGCTCGTAGGCGGGATCGCCCTGGATGTACATCCTGCGGGCGTACCAGTCACCCTGCTCCGGAACGCACCGGGCCGACCAGTGGGACCAGATCCCGAGCTTCGCGTCGCGAAACCACTCGGGGGCCCCGTAGCCCTCGATGAGGGAGTCCCAGGTCGCTTCGAACGGGTCTGCCGAGGCTCTCTTCGAAAGTGCGGCCCCGCCGGCGAACGCGAGAGCGGAAGCGGTGAACGCCCTCCTCGAGATCATCCTGAGCCTCCTCGCCGGGGTCGCCCCCCCTGGGCCCGACGCCCGGGGTCGTACCGGGGCGGGATCCGGCGCGCCGATCAGTTGCGGTACCTGTCCCTGAGCACGAGCCTGTCGCCGGAATCGTCGACGTCCCAGATCTGGGGCTTGCGCGGGCCTCCGGGCTCCGCGTGATGCAGGATGAGGAGCAGCTTCCCCTCAAACGTCCGGAAGAGCATGCCATGCCCGGAGTTGTCGCCTTTGAGCGCTTCCTTCTCCTGCACCCACGGTCCCTTGATACTTCCGGACGTGGAGTAGGCAATGCCCTGCGCGTAGCGGTGGTCCCCCCAGCTCGACCACAGCATCCCCAGCCGCCCCGTCTGCGTCCGGAACAGCTGGGGCCCGTCGGTCACCCACCCCGGCATCTTCAGGCCAAACGTCGCCTCTCCGATGCTGTTCATCTCCTTCGACCAGGGTGCTTCGCTCGCACGGAAGATGGTCGTCGGCTCGGCGGTCCTGCGGGTCAGGTCCTTAGAGAGGGGCATGTACGCCATCGTTCCATCGATGAGCTGGGTCCACTCGTGAACGAAGACCATGTAGGTCGTGCCGTCTTCCCGGTAGAGGGTGCCGTCGATGATGTCCCAGTCCGGGGGACCGAGGCAGAAGTCGTACTCGGGCACCAGGGGCTTGAACGGTCCCTCGGGCGAATCGGCGACCAGGAGCTGCGTCTGGTTGGTCGGCACGTTGTAGCGGCGTGGGATGTTCTCGATCAGGTGGCCGTGGTCGTTCCAGGTCCCGGCCAGGTAGTACCTGTCTCCGATGTGGTGGATCTCGGCCGCCGCCACGAAGTGCCCGTCCATCCAGGTCCCGGTGAGGTCGATGATGCGATACGGGCCCGTCCACATCTTGAGGTCCTTGCTCTTGTAGAGACGGCCCCCCGTGCCCGTCAGATAGTAGGTGCGGGACTTCTCGTCGGGATGGATGAAGGGGTCGCTCATCGAGATCTCGTCCAGCGAGACCGTTCCAAAGACCGGCTCCGGACGCCGGGGGGGGCGCGGCGGCCTCGGGGCACCCGTGCCCGTGGGGGGACGGGGTCCACCGAAGTTTCTCTGTCCCGGATCGGCAGGCGGCGCCTGCTCTCCGGGAGCGGCCGGGTTCTTCACTCTCTCGTGGCTCTGAGCGACGGCGGGCTCCGGATGGGAGACGACCATCGTCGTGGCAAGGCAGGCGGCCATCAGGCTTGTAGACATCCTCACAATCCCTCCGTGTATCTCGCCCGCTGAAGGTGGCGCCGACGGGTCGGCGGATCCGGCCCGCTTCCGGAGGCGCTCGACGGCGTCGACCGGAACCTCGGCTCCAGCGCGGCGCTGAAATGGTACCGTCACGGGCCGGCCGCAGGTAAGCGAATCCCCCGACGGTCTTGATGGCGCTCGAGCCGAGGCGCCGGTCAGGGGTCAGGACAGCGGTCTGCACGGTTCCGCCATCCGGCAGAGGGATGGGCCCGCGGTCCGGCAGAGGGATGGGCCCGCGGTAGACCGGCGAGCGGACGCTCGGCGGGGTGCCGTCCAGGGAGCACACGATCGTGGGGGGCAACGGCAACTTCCATCTCACCACCACCGATCCTCAGAGTGGTCCGATCCCATCTGGATCCGCGGCCACGGGAGGATCGATCCCGGCTCGTTGGCGACCGGTCGTACGCCACGAGCAACGGCGACCGTGCGACGACCCCCGCAGCCTTCGACTGGTTCGACTACGAGCCCCGTCCCAGAAGCTGAGGCGGGCGACGAAGGTCAGGATCGCTCGCCGCTGGCCGAAAGCAATCCGCTATAATCCGCAGGGGTCGTCCCTGCGCGGGACGGCGACGGGGCCACCCTGCGGCTCCTTGACCGAGCCTCGTTCACGAATGGATATGGTGATGAGCAAGCACAACTACAGCAGGTTGCCGGGCGCAACCCGGGCCGTCTCGCTCGTCAGCCTGGCGTTCGTCTTGTGCGCAACCGGCGCCCTCGCCCAGAACGAATCGTTGACGATCAACGACCAGGAGTACTTCCAGAAGCGAGGCCTCGACGTCCTCGTCTTCACGAACGAGTACAACGGCATGTTCTTCGACGAGAAGACGGCCGGCATCGAGATCATTCACCACGGCGTGAGGACCGCCACCGGCGGAGCGGTCCGCCTCAATCCCACGCCCGAGCAGTGGGACCAGATCCCCAAGGTCGCGGATCGGAAGGTCGATCCGAAGACCAACACGATCGAGGTGACGCTGCGCTACGAGGCCTTCGACTTCGACTCGCGCCTCGTCGTCACTCCGGATGGCGCCGGCTTCCGGATCGCCGTGTACGTGGACAAGCCCGTGCCCGCCCAGCTCGAAGGCCGGGCGGGACTCAACCTCGAGTTCCGGCCGTCGCGCTACTGGGAGCGCACGTACCTGATGGACGACAAGCCCGGCATCTTCCCGCGCTACCCGGCCGGCCCGACCACGTCCCTCCCCTCCGCGAGGAAGATCTCCCAGTTCGAGGGGCACTCGACGTTCGATCTCCACGGCCACGAGGACTATGTCGCGGCCTTGCCGATCGCCGTCGGCACCACCATCCTCATGGCGCCCGAGGACCCGGAGCGCTTCGTCACGATCCGGTCCCTGTCGGGCGAGCTGCAGCTGCTCGACGGCCGCAACCTCGCCCAGAACGGCTGGTTCGTCGTGCGCACGCTTCTGGCGACGGAGACGACCGGCAAGGCCGCCGAGTGGCAGGTCGAACCCCACACGATCCCGGGCTGGACGCGCACGCCCGTCATCGGCTTCTCCCAGGTGGGCTACCACCCCTCGCAGCCCAAGCGGGCGGTCATCGAGCTGGATGCGAACGACACGCCGCCGCCCACCGCCGCGCTGATCGAGATCCGCCCAGACGGCACGGAGGTCGAGAAGGCGAAGGCGGAGGTCGTGCCGTGGGGCAGCTACCTCCGCTACCACTATGTGGTGGCTGACTTCTCGTCCGTGAGCGACCCGGGTCTGTACTTCATCCAGTACGGGACGCAGAAGACCGGGGCGTTCCCCATCGCGACGAACGTGTACGAGCGGGTCTGGCACCCGACGCTCGACGTGTTCTTCCCGGTCCAGATGGACCACATGTTCGTGAACGAGGCCTACCGGGTCTGGCATGGCGCGGCGCATCTCGACGACGCAGTGCAGGCGCCGCTCAACGAGCAGCACTTCGACGGCTACCGGACGGGCGCCACGACCAACACTCCGTACGAGCCGGGCGAGCGGATCCCGGGCCTGGCGGTGGGCGGCTGGTTCGACGCCGGTGACTTCGACATCCAGGGCGGGTCGCACGCGATGACGGTCTCGAGCCTGGTGGCGACGTGGGAGACCTTCCACCCGCAGCACGACCAGACGCTGGTCGACCAGGACCTCCGCTTCGTCGACATCCACCGACCGGACGGGAAGCCGGACATGCTCCAGCAGATCGAGCACGGCGCGCTGCAGATCGCGGCCCAGTACCGCTCCATCGGCCGCCTCGTGCGCGGCATCGTGGACGGAGAGCTGCACCGGTACCACCATCTCGGCGACGCCTCGACGCAGACCGACAACCTGATCTACGACCCGTCTTTGAAGCCGTACCAGTCCGAGGGAGGAAGGAGCGGCACGCCCGACGACCGCTGGGTCTACACGAACGAGTCGCCGTTCTCCAACTACTCGGGGATCGGGGCGCTGGCCGCGGCCAGCCGCGCGCTGCGGGGCTTCAACGACCCGCTGGCCAGCGACTGCCTCGCCCTCGCGCGAAAGGCCTACGCCGAGGAACGCGCCCGCCCCGCGCCGCCGACGCCACCCACCGGCTTCGCGGCGAGGCTCGGCCCGCTCGCGGAGCTGACGGCGGTGGCGGAGCTGATGGCCGCGACCAGCGAGCAGGAGTACGTCGACCGTTTCCAGGAGCTGCTCTGGCCAGCCCTCGAGCAGAACCCCGGCATGCTCCTCCAGATTGCCACGCGGGCGATTCCCCACATGGACTCGGCCTACACCGCGAGGCTGCGACCGTATGTCGAGAGATACAAGGTCGAGCTCGACGGCATGCTCGAGCAGAACCCCTACGGCGTGCCGATCACCACGCGCGGCTGGGCCGGCAACGCGCAGGTCATCGGCTGGGCGACGACCAACTACTACCTTCACAAGGCGTTCCCGGACCTCGTGGGCACCGACCTCGTCACCCGCGGCCTGGACTACATCTTCGGGACGCACCCGGCGCACAACTACTCCTTCGTCTCCGCCGTCGGCAACCGGTCCAAGCACGTGGCCTACGGCAACAACCGTGCGGACTTCGCGTTCATCGCGGGCGGCGTGGTGCCGGGCGTGCTGGTGCTGAAGCCCGACTACCCGGAGAACATGGACGACTGGCCCTTCCTCTGGGGCGAGAACGAGTACGTGATCGGCATCGGTGCGAGCTACATCTTCCTCGCGAACGCCGTCCAGGAGATGCTCAATAGGTAGCCGTGTCTTCCCTCGTCGACCTCCCGTTCCGGCGACGCCATCGAGGAGGAGGACACGTGAAGCAGAGAGTGAGCGGTGTTCTGGCGTCGTCCTGTGGCCTGGCCCTGGCCGTCGCCGTCAGCGCCCAGCCGTCCCGGACCCCGCCGATCGAGTCGCCGGTCGTGCATCCCGACCGCACGGTGACGTTCGCCATCAAGGCGCCGAACGCCCGGAAGGTAGAGCTGAGCGCCCAGTTCATGAAGGACGCTCGGCCGCTGAAGCTCCTCTGGCTGGGGGTCGGAAGGGAGGACTTCCTCTACAAACCGGCGATCGCGTTCGAGGAGCTCCTGACGCAGGGGCGGATCGAGCACGAGAGCCTGGTCACGGGCGGAGCGCACACGTGGATGAACGCCAGGCACTATCTGGCGGAGACGCTGGAGCGGTTCTTCAAGTGACGCGCGGAACGTGCCGGGGACGTCGCTTCCCAGCCTCGCGGCCCGGAGTTCGCTGAAACGGAGAGTGCACATGCATCGCCTTGGGCAGTCGATCGGATTGTTGGTCCTGATGGTCCTCATCGCGGGAACGGCGCCAGCCCAGCCCGTGAAGGTCACCATCGACGCCAGTCGCACGGCCCCGCCGATCACGCCGCTGGTCTTCGGCGGATTCATGGAGCCGGCCACGACCGGCGTCTGGGCCGAGATGCTCGCCGACCGGAAGTTCTTCAATCAGGTGACGTCGCAGCCGGATCCGGCCGCGGTGACCGGCGGCTTCGGCCGGCGGCGCTCGCAACGGCGATGGCTGCCGGTCGGCCCCGATGCGTTCGTGGTGATGGACAGGGAGGACGCCTACGTGGGCGAGTGGAGCCCCCTCGTTCGGCTGGAGGCAGACTCGCCGCACGGGATCGGCCAGTCAGGCCTCGCCCTGCGCGCGGGGCGGGCCTACGAGGGGCGGGTGGCGCTGGCGGGCAGCCCCGGGGCCAGGGTGAGCATCAGCCTCGCCTGGGGGCCGGATCCGGGCGACCGCCAGACGATCGACGTCGACTCCCTGGCCCCCGGCTACGCCACGTTCCCCCTGGAGTTCACGGCCCAGGCCGACACCAGCGACGGCCGCCTGGAGATCGTCGGGACCGGCACGGGCTCGTTCCGGGTCGGCGTCGTGTCCCTGATGCCGGCCGATAACGTCTCGGGCTTCAAGGCCGCGACCATCCGCTGGCTGAAGGAGCTGGGGATCGAGATCGCGCGCTGGCCCGGCGGCAACTTCGTCTCCGCCTACGACTGGCGCGATGGGATCGGCGACGGGGACAAACGTCCGCCGCGGCGTGAGCTCGCCTGGGGCGGCCTCGAATCGAACGACATGGGCATCGACGACTTCATGACGTTCTGCCGCCTCGTGGGCGCCGTGCCCTATATCGCCGTGAACTCCGGTCTCGGGGACGCCCACTCGGCAGCGGAAGAGCTCGAGTACGTGAACGGCCCGGCCACGAGCAGGCTCGGCCGGCGACGCGCCGAGAACGGCCATCCCGCCCCCTACGGCGTGAAGATCTGGGGCGTCGGCAACGAGATGTACGGCCCCTGGCAGTGGGGCCACATGTCCGTCCGGCAGTATCCGGAGAAGCACAACCTCATCGTCCAGGCCATGCGAAGGGTCGACCCGACCATCCAGGTGATCGCCTCCGGAGCCACGCCGGAGGAGGCCTCCTGGTGCTACATCGAGAACCGTCAGCTCGGCACCTTCCCGGGGCGGGAGACGGTCAGCGAACCGCTGCCGTTCGCCTTCGGCTCGAGCCAGGATTGGACGGGAGCGCTGCTCGAGACCTCCGCCGATCACATCGACTTCCTCGGCGAGCACTTCTACGGCTACCCCAACCTGGTGATCGACCCGGCCCGGGAGCAGTTCGTCGAGTCCGACGAGCCCTTCGCCCTCAAGGTCCGGCGCCTGGCGAACCGGGTGCAGTTCAAGTTCGAGGCGTGGGAGGAGTACCTGGAGAGGTTCCCCGGCCTGAAGGACAAGAACATCCGGTTCGCGTTCGACGAGTGGTCCCCCCGGAACCGGGGCCTGGGGGGCGGGCCCAGACCCGTCAATCACCCCATGCTCTTTCCCCTGACCAACGCCCTCGTGTACCACGAGTTCTTCCGCCATTCGGACATGGTGGGGCTCGCCGTCGCGACCGGGGGCATGCGCGGGCTGGCGTACGACTCCTCCGGGGACGCCATCGGGCTCCGCCGGGAAGGTCTCGTAATGAAGGTGCTACGCGACCACTTCGCCGGCACCGTGCCGGTGGCCGTCGACGGCGACTCTCCGCAGGTTCCCACGAAGGGAGCGGTCGGGATCGACACCTCGGCGCATCCCTCAGGGAGCCCGACCTACCCGCTCGACGTCTTCGCGGCACTGAGCGCCGACCGCGGAAACATGGTCGTCTCGGTGGTGAATCCCACGGAAACGCCGCAGGAGTGCGATCTCGACCTGTCAGGCGTCCCGGCCAGCGGGCCCACGACGATCTCCCAGCTGACCGCACCGGCGGGGGAGATGCCGGCGCCGTCCGCCACTGGATGGGCACCATTCAGCGGGCCGCCGGCGACCCTGGCGGAGAGCACGCTCGCGGTGGCGCCCCGCCGGATCACCCTTCCGCCGACCAGCCTGACGGTGTACGAGTTCGAAGTGGAGTAGGCGCGCGTCCCGCGCGCCTACTCCATGTAGCACGCCTGCTTCCAGGATCCGGACCGGCCAGCGCTTCTGGCGGACCTGCGACAGCTCGGTGATGCCCGTCTCCGCCCTGGCCGCGACCAGGAGGTAGGTGGGGTGCTGGATGTTGGCGATCAGGCGCAGTCGCTCCGGCTCGCCTAGCGGAAGAGCCTGGGGGCGAAGTCCTTGAGATCCCGGCGCCACGTCTGCCACTCGTGGTCCGTTCCGGGGGATTCCCAGTACACGTGCTCGATGCCGGCTTCCGTCAGCGCGGCGTGCAGCCCCCGGATCCCCTCGAGCATCCTCTCGGGCTCGTTCGTGCCGATGCCCAGCCAAAGCAGGTGCACCTTCTCCGCGAAGGCCGCGGGATCGGCGAAGACGCCGTCGTAGACCGTCTTGATGTCGAGCTTCTGGTCGCCGAACATCATCCGCCCGAGGCCCCCGCTGAACCCGCCGATGTGAGAGAAGAGATCGAGGTTGTTCAGCGTGATCTGGAACGTCTGCATGCCGCCCATGGACAGGCCGGCCATGGCCCGGTGGTCGCGGTCCGCGATCGTCCGGTAGGTCGCGTCGACGAACGGGATGAGGGCCTCGGTCACGTCGTCCTCGAAGGCCGCCATCATGTCCTGCATGGCCTTCCTCCACTCCGGAGAGCTGAATGGCCTCCCGGAGAGGTCGGGAGGGGTCGTGCCGGCACGGCGCGCGTACCCGTAGGCCATCACGACGATCATCGGCTTGCAGCTTCCGTCCGCGATCAGGTTGTCCATGATGAAGTTCGCCCGGCCCTGCCGGATCCACCCCGTCTCGTCCTCGCCGCCCCCGTGCTGCAGGTAGAGCACCGGGTAGCGCACGTCCGTCTCCTTCTCGTAGCCCGCGGGGAGGTAGACGAGGGCGTGGCGCCAGGTGCCGGTGACCTTCGAGTGGTACCAGACCTCGCGCACCTGGCCGTGGGGCACATCCTTGATGGCGTAGAAGTCGACGCCGGGCTCCGGGACCTCCACCGCGCTCGCGTACTTGCCTCCGCCAAAGAAGGCCTCGCTGCCGGGGTCGCTCATCTCCGCGCCGTTGACGAACACCGTGTAGTAGTGCAGGCCGGGGGCGAGGGGCTCCGTGGTGACCGTCCAGAAGCCGTCCGCCTCCTTCTCCATGTCGACCTTCGGCCCGCTCCAGAAGTTGAGCCGGACCTCCGTCGCCTCGGGCGCCTTGATCCGAACCTGGACCCGTCCCTCGCCATCGACGCGGGGATACTGGGCCCCCCAGACGTTGGTCGTCGCGGGCTGGAAATCGGCTGGCTCCTGCGCGGAGCTCACGCCGGCCATCAGAAGGAGCGCCAGTCCAAGCTGCTTCACCCTTCACCTCCTCGATTGAGCGGCATTCTATGCGAAATCCGACCGCCGGGATTCACCCGCCGGCAGCCCCGCCGGTCGGAGCCTAGCGGACATCGATGGCGAGGACGGCCACCGCGTAGGGTTTCAGGTCGAGAGCCAGGTCGCGCGCGTAGGCGACCGGCCGGCTCTGCGGGGCGATGGCGTCGGGGCGTTCGAGGGACGCCGCTTCCTCGAGGCCCGCGCTGATGTCGTACACGCGGACCTCGGCCCTCTCCGGCGCACCCGAGCCCTGCAGGCGGACGAGCAGCGTGTTCCGTTGCCCCGCGTAGTTGACGGCCTTGATCACGATCCGATCCCCGTTGGCGCTCGAGGTGGCGATGGCGTCGATCGTCCCGGGAGTCCAGTCCTCGGGCTTCATGGTCGAGATCTCGGTGAAGAAGGTCTCCCGGTCCGGGCGGTCCCGGAACGTTCCGCTGGTGGAAGCCAGGTAGCGCTCCGCGTAGTGCTCGCGAAACAGCTTCTCGACCACGTAGGCCGCGCCCGGGAACCAGGAGACGTGGTCGTGGTAGATGAGGGCGGTCCAGGTCGGGTCGTCGCTTGTGTTCCTCATCAGCAGGGCGGGGCAGCTCATCGTCACGTCGGGGCTCAGACCCTCGTAGAGAATGAGGCTCCCGGCGGCGTGGAGTCCCGCCCGCCAGTCGTAGCTGCGGGACAGGTTCCACTCCAGGACGCCGATCTCGATCCGCGGATGGGCGGAGCGGCGGACATAGCGGCTGAGCTTCACCAGGTAGTCGCGGATGCGGCGGACCCCGGTCTCGAAGCTCTCGGGCTCGTACTCGTAGTTGTGGACGCCCAGGATGTCGAAGCTCGCGCCGGCGACGTCGATGAGCTTCTGGCTCCAGGCCATGTCGTTGGAGCGTTTCTGGCCGCAGGCCACGATCCGGGCCTCGGGCGCGATCTCACGAAGGCGGGGGCCGTAGGCGTTCACGATCTCCGCGTACCGCTCCGGCGTGAGACCGTGGTTCATCGGCTCGTTGTCGATCTGGAAGTACCGGACCGCGTAGGGCGCCGGGTGGCCGTTTTCGGCTCGGCGCCCTCCCCACTCCGTCGTGGGCGGGTCGTTCAGATACCGGACCCAGTCCAACGCGTCCTGGATCTCGCCGGGAGCGGTGCTCGTCGCCTTCAGGACGATCAGCGGCTCGGCGCCGAGCTGGCGCGCGAGCGCCATGAACTCGTCGGTGCCGAAGCCGTAGTAGTCCGAGTAGTCGCCCCAGATGGCGTTGGGGTGATGGCGGCGCGACACTTTGGGGCCGATCCCGTCCTTCCAGGCGTAGATGGAGGCGAAGGAGCCACCCGGCCAGCGGAGGAAGGACGGCGCGAGCCCGCGCAGGGCCTCCACGAGGTCGGGACGCAGCATGCCACTCTCGCGCACGTCGGCTCGGGCGAGCGACACGTGGTCGAGCAGAATCGTCCCGTGGCCCGAGGCCGCCACCTCGAGCGTCGACTGGGTGTCCCGGACCGGGCTGGAGAACGAGAAGGTCACCTCCTGCCAATCAGGGCCCGCGAAGTCCAGGGGCATCGATGCGATGAGCTCGCCGCTCGATCCTACGACCCGGAGCGCCAGCTCGGGGGCTCCGCTCGCGGGCCTGACCCAGAGGGAGCCGTTGTACTGGCGCCCACTCTCGAGGTAGAAGCGCCCCTGCCGGATCCCGGCGGTGCCGCCGCGCGGAAGCAAGCGGGCGCTGCGGTGTCCCTGCTCGAAGGCGACGTCGGCGATCTCGACGGCGCCGCCTTCGTCCCCGAAGGCCTCCCAGTAGGTCGCGAGATCCCCGGCTTCGAAGCCCTGGCCCCGGACCTGCTCGGCGTAGAGGCCGTCCACCACGGAGTGGTTGATGTGCTCCAGGAAATGACCGTAGATGCGCTCGTCGATGCGGCCCATCACCCGGTCCGTGTCCACGAGCAGGACCGCGACTCCCGGCTCACTCTCGACCGACTGAGTCCGGGCCAGGACAGAAACCAACGAGAGCGTGACGAACGAAACGGTGCTGATTCCCCTCTTCAGAGATCACCTCCCTCGCCCCTCCCGGGGACGTACCTCGCCACCGGCCGGCGCCCGTGGGTCACTCGTCGGTGTCCGGTTGCGGAGGCAGGACCGTGATCTCCGCGACATTGGCCCAACCGCTCTCCTCCACGTCCCGCAGCGCGGTGAAGCGGAAGAAACGGGCCTCCGAGGGGGCGAAGGTCCCCTCCTGGAGCAGGGGGTTGTTCTTGATGTTGTCGAAGGCTCCTGACGCGATGTGGGTGGTCCAGTGCGTGCCGTCCAGGCTGGTCTCGAATCGGTAGCGGTCGACCACGCCCTGGAAGACCCAGTCCTGGCGCGGAAGGTACGCGAATCCGCCGATGCGGTGCACGCGACCCATGTCGACGCTGAGGCTGGGTGGCTTCGATCCCTCGTAATCGGCGGTCGCTCGTGCCTTCCACAGCGTCGTCGCGTCGGCGTCGATCGCGTTGATGGCGGCGAACTCCGACGATCCGGCGTCGTCACCCACGACGCCTTGCACCGCCCACCCCGTCGGCGCGAGGCCCACCACGGTCTTGATCGCGACCAGGCCCGGGCGTCCCTCCGGTGTCAAGACCGCGGCCCGCAGGGTGCCGCCGTCCGGGAGAGGGACGGGCCCGTCGTAGACGGGCGACCGCGCGGTCGGCGGGGTGCCGTCGAGGGTGTACACGATGGGCTCCGGATGGGAATGGGTGAGGGTCACCAGGCCGTCGCGGCTCCGCTCGGAGACCGCCGGCGCCGCCGGGAGCGCCTGGCGGAACACGCCCGTCTCCGCCAGGGTCGGCTCGAGGCGCGACCCGGTGATCCGGACGCGCACCCGATCGGTCGTGACGGGAACGGCGAGGCGCAGCAGGCGCTTGTGGCCGACGGTGGTCTGCTCGTCCACGGTGCTGGGCGCTGTCCAGGCCGCGCCGTCCCAGGCCTCGACGACGAAGGATTCGATTCGCTGGCTGCGGTGGTCCACGGCCTCCTGCAGCGCGACGACGTCGAAGGTGGTGGCCTTGGGGAGGCTCAGGGTGAGCGTCGCGCTGGTGTGCCCGGGAGCGGCTTCCCACCAGGTGTCGAGGTCGCCGTCGTGGGTGAGCGCCGGGCCGTGGGCCGGGTGGGAGCTGTCGGCGACGAAGCGGGCGCCGGCGGCGAGGTCGGTGGCGAGCGTGGCGTCGACCACTTCGAACATCCGGCCGAGCGCTGCCCGCTGGTCGTCGGGGATCAGCCCGCGGGTGTCGGGAGCGAGATTGAGCAGCATGTTGCCGTTGCGCCCGATGGACGTGTAGAAGTAGTCGACCAGGCGGGCGGCGCTCTTGGTCCGCTTCCGGGCGGACCAGAACCAGCCGTTGAGAATCGACGTGTTCACCTCGGCGGGATACCACCAGAGGTGGGAGCCGGGGGTGAGCTTCGCCCGGCTGCCGAGGTCCGCGCCCTGCATGTCCGGCCACGTGAAGCTCTCGGGCGGCTGCGACAGGGGGATGACGCTCCACTCCGTGGTGCGACCGATCCCGCCCTCGTTGCCGACCCAGCGGGTGTCGGGTCCCTTGACCGAGATGACGGCACGGGGCTGCAGGCGGCGGATCAGGTCGTACCACGCGGCGTAGTCGTAGGTCTGCTCCACGCTGGGGTCTGGATTCGCACCATCGAACCAGGCCACGGAGATGGGACCGTACTCGGTCAGCAGCTCGTAGAGCTGGTTGAGGAAGTAGCGGTTGTAGTCGTCCACCTCGTAGGTGTAGCTGCCGAAGCCCGGGGCGGGCGTCCGTCCCCGG
>JAJDNS010000064.1 GCA_022340585.1 Acidobacteriota bacterium | reverse complement strand
CGCGGAGGTCGTGGTCCTCGACGTCGTCGCCACCGACGGCCAGGGCCGATCCGTCGCCGACCTCAACGGGCACGACCTGGAGGTCTCCGAGGACGGCACGCCCTGCAAGATCCTCTCGTTCCGCCTGGTCCGGGTGGCGGCCCCACCCGCCCCTGACCTGTCGTTGCCTTCGGCTCCCGGGCCGCCCCCGCAGCCGACCACCACGCCGGCCCGCGCGAGCCTGGTGGTGCTCGTCTTCGACCGCCTGACGACCGAGACCGCGCCGCTGGCCCGGGAGGGCGCGCTCGACCTCCTGTCCCAGTCGTTTCCCCCCGACACGTGGTTCGCGGTGTTCAAGGTGGGCTACGGGATCCGGATGCTGGCCCCCTTCACGACGGACACCCTGCGTCTCCAGTCCGCCATCGCGGCCGCCACCTGGGGAGATGTGGACCGCCCCGGGGGGCCCGAGACGCCGGCACTGCCGCCGGCGACGCCCGATCCCGGGTCGGCCGGCCCGGGCCCGCCAACGAATCCCTTCATCCCGGACCTCGGTCTCGTGGCCCCGGCCGCCTCCGCGGAGATTGACTCCCAGGCGCGAAGCGCCTACGGCCTCGACTCCCTCTACGCCCTCCTCGGGGTCGCCCGGGCCCTCTCGGTCGTCCAGGGACGGAAGTCCGTCGTCTACTTCGCCGAGGCCTGGCACCTCCCCGCCCGAACCCAGCAGGTGTACGACGAAGCCGTGAGCGCCGCCAACCGGTCCAACGTCTCGATCCACGCCGTCGATGTGCGGGGTCTCACCCCCCGGAGGCCACGGGCGCTCACCGCGGCCGACTCCGTCCTCCCCACGTTCTCGGCGGGGTACTCCGGAGGGCCGGGCTCGGGATCCCGGACGCCGACGATGGATGCCGCCGGGAACCTGGACGAGGGGGGCGGGGCGGCGCTCAAGAAGATGGAGGACAGGGAGGAGCTGCTCGGGGCGCCTCGCCTCGAGCGCCTGGCCGAGGACACGGGCGGTCTCGCCATCCAGCACACGAACGACCTGGGCGCCGGCCTCGCCGGGGTGGCGCAGGAGCTGCGCCAGTACTACGAGGTCGTCTACGCGCCGGCAAACCCGGTCGCCGACGGCAGGTTTCGGCGGATCGGAGTGAAGACCTCCCGGCGTGGGGTGCACCTCCGGACCCGGGCCGGCTACTTCGCGACCCCGGGCCGCTCTGACGCCGTGCATGCCTACGAGCTGCCGCTCCTGGACGCTCTCGACGCGAGACCCCCCGCCCACGATTTCGCGCTTCGAGCCACGATCCTCCACTTCGCCCCGAGGGGAGAGGAGAGGGAGTGCCTCGTCGTCGCCGAGGTCCCGCTCTCGGAGGTGCATCTCGCCTCCGACGAGGCGAAGGGTGTCTATCGGGCCCACCTCGCGCTCCTCGGCCACGTCAAGGACGAAGCGGGACGCGTCGTTGCTCGCTTCACCCACGACTGGCCCCTCGAGGGTCCCCTCCCCGAAAAGGAGAGGGGCCGCCTGCGGAACGCCGTCTTCCGCCACACGGTCTCCCTCGCCCCCGGACGCTACGCCCTCGAGGCCGCGGTTCAGGACCGGCAGACCGGCGCTCGGAGCGTGACCCGGGCCGCGTTCGAGGTGCCGTCGTCCCTCGATGGCCTCGCGCTCGCGAGCATCGTCGTGCCACGAAGCACGGACGCGGCCGCGGCCTCCGGCAACGACCCGCTCCGAGTCGGCAGCCTGTCGCTCGTTCCGGACCTCGGCCTGACCCTCGAGGCAGGAACGAGACCGGCGCTGCCGGTGTACGTGAGTGTGTATCCAACGAGGGGGACCGAGCCGGTGCAGCTGGCGGTTCAGCTCAGGCGGAACGGCGAGGTCTTTGCGAAGGCGTCTCCCGAGCTGCCCCCGGCGGGGGCTGACCGGCGACTCTCCTGGTTTGGCCGGATTCCCACCGGGAATCTGCCACCGGGCTCGTACGAGATCGCGGTCACCGCGAGGCAGGGCGAGGAGCTCGCGGAGGAGCTCGCGCACCTGGAGGTCGATCCGAGCAGGAGGGCCGACGCCGCCCCGGAGAGAGCCCCCAGGCCGCCCGATCCCGAGCTCGTCCCCGTCCTGGAGCGCGCCGCGCGCTACGTTGTGGCGTATCAGGACACCTTCCGCAACCTCGTCGCCGAGGAGCGCTACACCCAGAAGGCCTGGGGCGCGGGGACGGACGTCCTGGCCACGGCCACCGCTCCGGTACGCCTCGCCGACGGCTCTCTGTTCCAGACCTCAGGCGCCGACCTCGTGTTCGTGCGCCTGGCCGGCGACGTCCCCTGGGGCGTCTTCCGCGACGTGTTCGAGGCGAACGGCAACAGGGTGCGAGACCGGGACGAACGGCTGCAGCACCTCTTCCGCGAGCCCTCGCCTTCGGCGATGGAGCAGGCCTGGAGAATCCTCGCGGAGAGTGCCCGTTTCAACATCGGGCCCCGGCGCACGGTTAACCTCCCGACGTTGGCCCTCATGTTCCTTCACCCGCGCAACCAGTCCCGCTTCGATTTCAAGAAGGGCAGCCGGCGGCGGTTCGAAGGATTCGAAGGTCTCGAGGTCGAGTTCGAGGAGATCCGGCGCCCGACCCTCACTCGAGACAGCGAAGGGAGGTCGGTGCCGGCGAGGGGGAGCTTCTGGATCGACACTTCCCGGGGCACCGTGCTCCGCAGCGAGGCCCGCTACCGTTTCGAGCCCGACCGCGCCGAGGGCTTCGTCGGCACCAGGTATCGACGGGAGCCGCGCCTCGGGATGTGGGTGCCGGACGAGATGACGGAGCGGTACCGGGATTTCCCCGGCAGCCACGAGCCGGTCTTCCGTGGGCGCGCGGAGGCAACGGCGCGGTACTCCAACTACCGCCAGTTCACCGTCGCGGTGGAGGCGACAGCAGAGGTGGCGCCGCCCTAGCTTCAAGACGCGGTCAGGCCTCGGGATCTTCGAAGCTGTCGAAGTCGATGACGTAGCGCCCGTCGCGCATCAGGGCCAGCTTCAGGCCGTCCTCTCGCTGGAGGTCGACACGGGCCACCACCACTCGAGGCTGAATGGCGGGGACGTAGACCCGGTCCTGGTGGACCACGGCCTCCGGCCGGCTGAACTGCTCCGGCCCCACCTGCCCACCGAAGTGCTCGCTCCGGCCGAAGGCGATGTGGAGACCCAGCTTCTCGTCCAGGAGAACCTCGCCGATGGGCTCGATGCCGAAGTCGCCGAGGACGCCGAGGCCCAGCTCGGCGATGTTCCCGTAGGCCGGCTCCCGGGCCAGGAGCTCGGCTTCGCGCCGTGACTCCGGGCCTTCGGAGGTGATCTCGACGGCACGATTCTCCTCGATGCGGTACACGACGACCTCGTCCCCGAGCTGCACCGGGAGCTCCCCCGCGCTCCGACTCGGCTCGCCCGGGACCTCTCCCTCGTACGGCACGATGTAGGACTCACCCGAGGGCAGGTTCCCGGCCGTCCCGGGGTCGGGGAACAGGCCACCCGACGCGTGGGCGGTGCGGTGCCGGAGGTCGAGGCGCAGCGAGGCGGTCCTCGAGCCGTCGACCTCGAACGCGAGGTCGGCCACGACCGCGCGGTCGAGGATGGCCTTCAGGAACCGGACGCGGCGGCCGATCTCCGTGTAGTCGAGACGCAGGGCCGGGATCATCGCCGGCCCGAAGCCGGGCATGGTCGCGGCCCGGAAGCCCAGCTTCCGGGACAGTATCTTCAAGGGCGCGGTGGCCGAGAACTCCGTGGGGGCCAGGACCAGCTCGTGGGCCGCGAGGATCGGCTCCAGCGGGGCCGCGGAGACGCTGTCCAGCTCCTCGGCGGCCTCCGGCGGGCGACCCCCGAGGTGCCTCCACGCTCCGCCGGGCAGGTCGGCGTTGTTGCTGCGGGCGTTCCGGTACCAGTACAGAGCCACGTCCAGCCCGTGGGTGTCGGCGGTGGACTCGAGGGCGTCCGCCCAGCCCAGGGCGATCTCGCGGCGCTCCCGCCAGGCGCCGTGGTCCGGCACCGTGTCGTCGGGCAGATCGACGATGAGGGCCAGGGCCCGGTCGTTGTCCCGGGGCTGGAAGACCCGTTGCACCAGCGTGGTCAGCTCCTCGGCAGTCAGCGTGGACGAGGCCATGCCCACCTCCTCACCGGGGATTCTGACACGAGTGGTAGACTCCCGCGGCGGCGGAACGGCCAGCCAGAGAGGAGAGCACCCATGATCACGATGTCGCGCCGCGGCCCGGGGGTGGCCCTGCTCGGCGCTCTCGGCCTCCTGCTGTCGACACATCTCGCGTGCAACGGAGCCCGGGGCGGCGCGCTCCGGTTCGACATCGGCTTCGGCAAGGATCTGTGCCCGGAGACGCTGGACGGCCGGCTCCTCCTGCTCCTGTCCACCGACCCGGGCCAGGAGCCCCGGTTCCAGATCAAGGACGACCCGGGGACCCAGCTCGTCTTTGGCATCGACGTCGAGGGCCTGGCCCCCGGGGACGAGGCGTCCATCGACTCGGACGTTCTCGGCTACCCCGTCGACAGCCTCTCCGACCTGCCCGCCGGCGACTACATCGTCCAGGCGCTGCTCCACCGCTACGAGACCTTCCATCGCGCCGACGGTCACACCGTGAAGCTCCCCATGGACCGGGGCGAGGGCCAGCAGTGGAACAAGGCCCCCGGCAACCTCTACAGCGCGCCCCGGACGGTGACTCTCGACCCCGCCGCCGGGGGCGCGGTGCAGATTCAACTGGACTCGGTCATCCCGCCCATCGAGCCGCCGCCCGACACGAAGTACGTCAGGCACGAGAGGATCCAGAGCGAGCTCCTCACCGAGTTCTGGGGCCGTCCCATGCATCTGGGGGCCCACGTGCTGCTCCCGGAGGGCTTCGACGAGCACCCGGAGGCCCGGTACCCGCTGATCATCAACCACGACCACTTCAGCCACGACTTCGGGGGCTTCCGGGAGGAACCACCGGACCCCGACCTCGAGCCCGAGTACTCGGAGCGGTTCGACTGGCCCGGCTACAACCGGACCGAGCAGGAGCACGCGTACGAGTTCTACACGGAGTGGACCGGCCCCGATTTCCCGCGCATGATCATCATCGAGGTCCAGCACCCCAACCCCTACTACGACGACTCCTACGCCGTGAACTCGGCCAACCTGGGACCCTACGGAGACGCGATCATCCACGAGCTGGTTCCCTACATCGAGAAGAAGTACCGGGGCATCGGTGAGGGGTGGGCCCGCTTCACGTACGGGGGCTCCACCGGCGGCTGGGAGGCCCTGGCGGTGCAGGTCCTCTACCCGGACGAGTTTGGCGGCTGCTTCGCCGCCTGCCCGGACCCCATCGACTTCCGCGCCTTCACCGTGGTGAACATCTACGAGGACGAGAACGCGTACCACGTGGACAGCGAGTGGAAGAAGACGCCGCGGCCAGGTCACCGCGACTACCTGGGGCATCTCAGTGCGACGCTCGAGGAGATGAACCGCCGCGAGCTGGTGCTGGGCACGAGGAGCCGCTCCGGACAGCAGTGGGACATCTGGGAGGCGGTCTACTCCCCCGTGGGTCCCGACGGCTACCCAAGGAGGATCTGGAACAAGCGCACCGGGCAGATCGACCACGAGGTGGCCGAGCACTGGCGGGAAAACTACGACCTCTCCCACATCCTGCGCCGGGACTGGGCCACCCTCGGCCCGAAGCTCGAGGGCAAGATCCACATCTACTGCGGCGACATGGACAACTTCTACCTGAACAACGCGGTCTACCTGGTGGAGGATTTCCTCGAGAAGACCGAGAATCCCTACTACGGCGGGGAGATCGACTACGGCGACCGGGCCGAGCACTGCTGGAACGGCGACCACACCCGCCCCAACGCCACCTCCCGGCTGCGTTACAACCAGATGTACGTGCCGAAGATCCTGGAGCGGATCCGGAAGGCGGCCCCCCCCGGCGCCGACCTGACGAGCTGGCGGTACTAGCCGACCTCGGTTGCCCTCCCCGGCCTCAAACGGCCAAACTAGAGTGCTCGCCGCCCGCCGGCGATCCCGCCCGGAGGACCTCAGTGGCCAACACGATCGGCATCCGCCTCGAAGACAAGAACGCCTGGGAACGGCGAGCGCCCCTCACGCCGGACGCGGTCCGCCGGGTCTCATCCGAGGGCGTCGAGATCCACGTGGAGCGTTTCTCCCGGAGGACCTTCCCCGACGCCGCCTACGCCAAGGCGGGGGCCATCCTGAGCGACGACGTCCGGGACTGCGAGATGGTCCTCGGGATCAAGGAGATGCCGGAGGACTACTTCCGGCCCGGGGGGGCGTACTTCTTCTTCTCCCACACCATCAAGGGACAGCCCTACAACATGGACATGCTCCGGAGCCTGGTGGGCCGCGGCTGCACCCTGATGGACTACGAGCGGGTCACCGACGAGGAGGGTCGGCGCCTCATCTTCTTCGGGCGCTACGCGGGCCTCGCCGGCATGATCGACACGCTCTGGACTTTGGGCCAGAGGCTGGAGGCCCTGGGGCACACCACCCCGTTCGCCGAGCTGAAGCCGTCTCACGAGTACTCGGACCTGGAGGCGGCCAAGGCCGCGATCTCCCGGGTGGGAGAGCGCGTCACAACCGAAGGCCTCCCCGAGCTCCTGCGACCCACGGTGATCGGCTTCACGGGATACGGCCACGTCTCCCGGGGCGCGCAGGAGATCTTCGACCTCCTGCCCCACGTCGAGGTCGAGCCCGACCGTCTCGGGGAGTACGTGGAGGGAGGCGACGCCCCGGGGGATCGCCTGGCCAAGGTGGTCTACAGGGAGGAGCACCTGGTGGAGCCGGTGGATCCCTCCCGGCCCTTCGAGCTCCAGCACTACTACGACCGCGGTGAGGACTACCGCTCCCGGTTCGAGCCCCACCTCCGGTGGCTCACCGTGCTCGTCAACGGCATCTACTGGGCCCCCCAGTACCCGAAGCTGGCCGACGCGGGGCAGCTGAAGGCCCTCTTTGCCGGCGCCGAGAGGCCCCGCCTCCTCGTGGTGGGCGACATCACGTGCGACGTGGACGGCTCACTGGCCTGCACGGTGCGGGACACGGAGCCGGGCGACCCGGTCTACATCTACGATCCGGCCACCCGCGAGGCGCCCGCGGGCTTCGAGGGCCCGGGTCTGGCGGTGATGGCGGTCAGCAACCTGCCCTGCGAGCTGCCCCGGGAGGCCTCGGAGACCTTCTCCGAGGCCCTGGCCCCCTTCGTCCCGGACCTGGCCCGGGCCGACCTGGCCGGAGACCTGGACTCGGCCGGGTTGCCGGGTCCCATTCGCCGCGCCACCATCCTGTGGCGGGGGCAGTTCACGCCCGAGTTCGACTACATGAGAGAGTACCTGAAGTGAGGGTGTCGGCCCGAATGGACGGCCGCAACGAGAGAGGTGCGTCATGAAGCGTGTTCTGGTGCTGGGAGCCGGCCTGGTCTCCCGTCCCCTCGTCCACTATCTGACCGACCAGCCCGACTTCGAGGTGACGGTGGCCTCCCGCACCGTGAGCAAGGCCGAGGCCCTCGTGGCCGGACGCGACCGCGGCACCGCGGTGGCCCTGGACGTGACCGACGCGGCGGCCCTCGAGAAGCTCATCGCCGATCACGACCTGGCCGTGTCCCTCCTCCCGGCCACCGAGCACGTGAAGGTGGCGCAGCTCTGCCTGAAGCACCGCAAGCACATGTCCACCACGTCCTACATCAGCCCCGAGATGAAGGCCCTCGGCGCCCAGGCGAAGGCCGCCGACCTCACCTTCATCAACGAGTGCGGCGTGGACCCGGGCATCGACCACATGTCGGCGATGAAGATCATCCACCAGGCCGAGAGTGAGGGCGCGAAGGTGGTGTCGTTCCGGTCCTACTGCGGCGGCCTGCCCGCCCCCGAGGCCAACACCAACCCCATCGGCTACAAGTTCTCCTGGGCCCCCCGGGGCGTCCTGGTGGCCGCCACCAACCCCGGCCGCTTCCGGCGGGACGGCAAGGTCGTGGAGGTCCCCGGCGACGAGCTCTTCGCCAACCCCGAGATCGTGAGCGTGCCCGGGATCGGCGAGCTCGAGGGCTACCCGAACCGCGACTCCCTCCCCTACCAGGAGATGTACGGCCTCGAGGACGTGAAGACCATGTTCCGGGGCACGCTGCGCAACCTGGGCCACTGCGAGTCCTGGTACCACTGGGTCCAGCTCGGCCTCTTCGACCAGGAGGTGCGCGACCTCTCCGGCCTGACCTACCGGGACTGGATCGAGGGCGTCGCCGGGGGCGCGCCCGCCGATGAGAAGCTGGCGGCGAAGCGCGACATCCCCAGGGACCACCCTGCCATCACCAAGCTGGACTGGCTCGGCCTCTTCGCCGACGAGCCCCTCCCCAGGAAGAAGGGGGGCAACGTGGACGTCATGGCGGCCCGGATGCGGGAGCGCTGCGCCTTTGGACCGGAGGAGCGCGACCTCATCGTCCTCCAGCACGAGTTCCTCATCGAGGGCCCCGGGGGCCCACGCAAGGTCTACTCCACCCTCATCGACTTCGGCATCCCCGGCGGCGACAGCGCCATGGCCCGCACCGTCTCCCTGCCGGTGGCCATCGCGACACGCCTCGTCCTCCAGGACCAGGTGACCGAGCGGGGCGTCATCGCCCCCACCCAGCCCGGCGTCTACACCCCTATCCTCGACGAGCTCGAGCGCCTCGACATCCGCTGCGAGGAGAGAACCGAGACGGCCTAGGCGGAGGCCGCGCAGCGGAGCTGCAGCACGGCGATCTCGGGCGGGCAGTTGAAGCGCACCGGCAGCAGCGCCCAGCCGACGCCCCGGGAGATGAACACCCGGGTTCGGGGAGTGGTCACCAGCCCGCTGGAGTAACGCTTGTTGCGCACCGGAAGGACCGGTGCCCCCAGGAAGGGAACCACGACCTGCCCCCCGTGGGTGTGCCCGGCCATCACCAGGTCGATCTCGGTCTGGAAGGACGTGTCCACCGCGTCGGGGTTGTGGCAGAGAAGGACCTTGCACTCCTCGGGGGGCGTCTCCCGGAATGCCTCGTCGATGCCCAGGGCGTCCTCCCAGAGGTCGCCCGAGCCCCCGATCCAGATCCGCTCCCCGGCCTTCCCGACCGCCACCGCCCGGTGCCGGACGGACTGCCCGGTCTCCGCCAACCACTCGAACGAGCGGGCCGTGTCGGCCCAGTGATCGTGATTGCCCAGGACCGACCACACGCCGAAGGGGGCCCGCAGGCGAGCCAACTCCGGCCACACCGCGTCGATCTGGTCGGTCAAGTTCCTCTCGTGGACGTAGTCCCCGGTGCCCACGATCATGTCGACCCCGAGTGCGCCGACCCGGGACAGGACGTGGCGCACCACCCCCATGGGCATGAGGGAGCCGTAGTGGAGGTCGGCGATCTGGGCGATGGTGAATCCGTCGAAGGCCTTCGGCAGACGAGCCAGGGGGATCTCGTACCGGTTCACCTGGAAGAGGTACCGCTCCACGCCCACGGCGTACCCCGCCAGGGCGGCCACGGAGCCCAGACCCAGCGTCAGGAATCGCCGGCGGCTGCTGCGGGTGTCCTGGGGTGAAACCACTTCTCAAAGTTAGCCCACGAGTCCGGTAAGGCGTGAGCGCCGGGAGGGGAGGGCCAAGCACGACCGGGGTCGGGCATCCTTCAGCGCCCGCAGGCCGAGTCGTGGTCCTGGTGCAGTGAGACGAGCCTGAGGAAGTCTCCGACAGCTGGGCACCGAGGTGCTCCAGGAGATCCTGTACCGCTACGTCGGTCTGAAGCGGACGGACCTCGCCGTCGAAGTCCACGAGCTGTTCGTCGCCTTGTGCTCGGAGGTGTTCCCGGTCGGCCTGGCCGACACGGACCGGGCAAAGGACCTCGTGAGCAGTGGGGCGCAGGTCGGCGTTCGTGACGCGATTCACACGGCGGTCATGCTCAACAACGACGTCGAGGCGATCGCCACCTTCGACGGCGGCTTCGACCAGATCGCCCACGTCCAGCGCTTCCCACTCGACTGACAGGAGCGTCGTGGTCGCCGTGGCGGATTGGGGCGAGCGTGCGGTGCTCTCTATCCCCGCTCGGTCAGCGCCACCCCGGCGATCACCAGGGTGGCCCCCAGCACCAGGTTCGCACTCAGCGTCTCCCCCAGGTACAGCACCGCGACCACCGCGGTCATGGGCGGGATGGTGTAGAGGTAGACGCCCACCTTCTGGGACTCGGTCCTCCGCAGCGCCGCGAAGTAGAGGAGCACGGCCAGGAACGAGCACCCGATGCCGAGAAAGGCGATGGCGAGCCAGGCCTCGAGGCTCACGCTGGACAGGGAGTAGCCGGTCGTCCTCAGCTCGTAGAGCCCCACCGGAGCCATCCACAGGGCGCCGATGAGGGTGACCCAGGACGTCACCTTGAGGGCCCCGAGCTCGTCGGTCACCTTCTTCCCGAGGACGGTGAACAGGCCCCACATGACGATGCTCACCAGGACCAGGAGGTCGCCCCTGACGGGAGCGTCGAGCTCGAGAGAGGTCAGGCTCCCCGGGCCCATGGTCACCAGGACCCCGGCCACGGCCACGCCCACGCCCAGGGCCTTCCGGACGGTGATCGTCTCGCCCAGGAACACCGCCGACAGCAGCAGGATGGTGATGGGGGCCGTCACCGCGTAGAGCGAGGCGTTGGAGGCGGTGGTGTACTGGAGCCCCACGGTCTGGAGGCCGTAGTGGAGGCCGGCCCCAAAGAGGCTGAGGCCGAAGAGACGCCCCAGGCCCCGGGTCCCGCCGATGCCGGCCACGCCACCCGACGTGACGACCCACGGCAGGAAGCACGCGGCCGAGACCAGAAGCCGCAGGCTCACCACCACCAGGGGCGGCGTCGTCTCCAGGGCCACTCGGGTGGCCACGAAGGACACCGCCCACAGGACGCAGGCGGTGAGGAGGGCGGCGCGGGCCTTGGCGGGCATGGTCGGGGGCAGGCGGTCAGCCGAAGAAGAGGTAGGTGACGGCGATGGCCCCGAGGATGCCGGCGAGATCGGCGGCCAGACCGCAGCCCACCGCGTGGCGGGTCTTCCGGACTCCCACCGAGCCGAAGTACACCGCCAGGACGTAGAAGGTCGTCTCGGTGCTCCCCTGGATGACGCTCACCAGTCGCCCGGCGAAGGAGTCGGCCCCGTGGGTCTTCATGGTCTCGATCATCATCCCGCGGGCGCCGCTGCCGCTCAGGGGTCGCACCAGGGCCGTGGGAAGCCCATCCACCCAGCGCGTGTCGAGGCCCATCCCCGTCGCCGCCCAGCGCACGGCGTCGAGCAAGAGGTCGAGGGTTCCGCTGGCCCGCAGCACCCCGATGGCCACCAGCATGGCCACGAGGTACGGGATGATCCCTACCGCCACCCCGAAGCCCTCCTTCGCTCCGTCGATGAAGCTCTCGTAGAGAGAGACCCTCTTCCGGAGCGCGAGGACCATGAAGAGGATGATGACGGTGAAGATCGTGAAGTTGCTGAGGAGCGACGACTGACGCTGCATCGTCTCCCGGTCGAGCTGGCTGAAGTACGCCACCAGCCCTCCCACGAGAGCGAGCAGGCCGCCGATGTAGGCCAGGATCACCGGGTCCCAGAGCTTGAGGCGCTGCACCGCGCCGGTGACCACGAGGCCGGTCAGGGTGGAGCAGGTGGTGGCGATCAGCAACGGGAGGAAGACGTCGGTGGGGTCGGCGGCGCCCAGAGTCGCCCTATAGGTGAAGATGGCCACCGGGATCACCGTCACCGCCGAGGTGTTGAGGACCAGGAAGAGGATCTGGTCGTTGGTGGCGGTGTCGGGCTCCGGATTCAGCTCCTGGAGCTCGCCCATGGCCTTGAGGCCGAGGGGGGTGGCGGCGTTGTCCAGGCCCAGCATGTTGGCGGCCATGTTCATGACGATGGAGCCGGTGGCCGGGTGACCGGCCGGGATCGACGGGAACAGCCGCCTCAGCAGCGGGGCGAAGAGGCGGGCCAGCAGCTCCACCGCCCCCCCCCGCTCGCCGATCTTCATGATGCCGAGCCAGAGGCACATGACCCCGGTGAGACCCAGGGCGATCTCGAAGGCGGTCTTCGACAGGTCGAACGTCGCGGTCACCATGTCGGCCCAGACCCCGGTCTGCCCCAGCACCAGGGACTGGAAGACGGCGGCCACGAAGGCCACCAGGAAGAACGCGGTCCAGATCCGGTCCAGCACAGACGGATGCTAGCTCATCTCATTCCCTCGCGCTCCCGGGCGTCTTCGATACCGCATCGTGGAGGAGACCCGCTTCTCCACCGGCGACCGCATCGTCTACAACCCTGGGGGCAGAGCTTTTCACCCACGAGGGAAGGGTCGTCGAGCCGAGGGGCTACGTGATCCTCGACCGAGGGTCGTCCAGCCGCTCCGCAGCCCATGAGCTTTTCCGACAGCTCATCGACCAGAACCAGCAGCCCATGAGAATTTCCGACAAGTCGGGGGTGCGCCGTCGGCCTGTTTCCGGGACTCCGTCCGGACGGAGCCCCGGAGCTGTCGGCCCGACTCTGCACGTGCAGAGGGTCGCCGTCGTCGGAAGGCGCGTAGCCGGCCGAGGCCGGTCCCCTAAAACACGATTCCCAGCTCGACGAAGGCCCGGGGGCCGTCGAGATCGTCGCCGGAGTCCAGCTCGAGGTCGCCGAGCACGTAGAGCCCGTACGGGAGCTGCCCGCGTCCCAGGAGGCGCAGCCACTGCTGGGTCCGATTCTCCTGGGTCTGCTCCACGTCGTACCGTGAGTACCCGTAGGAGAGGTCCAGCGTGTGCCCCGCCACCGCGCGCCACCCGGCCCGGGCCGTGACCATCCCCCCCTGCGTGTACCCGTTGGTGAAGCCGTAGCCGTCCAGCCCCGCCGATATGCCGCGGAAGAGGTTGGCGTGGCGCACCCCGCCGTTGAAGGAGTAGGCGTCGGCGATGTCCAGATCGGGGTGGAGGGGGTCCTTCTCCTTCAGGCTCATGCCGAACCCGGCGGTGGCCCCGAAGCCCCCGGGCTTCGCCACGTTCAGACCCGCACGCAGCCCCTGGCGGAGGAGCGAGTCAAAGACGTCCTCGGGGACGAGGCGGTTGCGGTAGTAGCGGTAGTTGCGCAACCCGCTGTACGAGACGAAGGCCCACGACGACGGGGTCACCTTCAGGTTGCCGGTGAAGCCGATGTTCGAGAACTGGTAGCTCTTGCCGGTGACTTCCTGGCGCCACCCTCGCAGGATATCCAGCTCCGCGCGCTGGAAGAGCGACCACCGGCCTCCACCCGCAAACCGGCTCTCCAGGCTGAGGTATTCCCGGCTCACGTCGCCTTCGGCGTTCTCGCGGACGAAGGCGAGCAGGACGTCGTAGCCACCTCGGGAGTAACGTCCCCCGGGGGACAGCCTCACGAAGGCCCCGTACTTGCTCCCGGTGCCGTCGAGGTTGGTGATGTCGGCCTGGCGTCCCCCGAAGGCCCCGATCTGGACCCGGGGGCGAAGCCGGTATCGGGCGAGGACGCCGTCCAGGTAGCCAATGCCCACGAAGCGGGAGACCCCGATGCGTCCCAGCTCGAAGCCAAGCCGCCCCTCGGGCGGGTCGTAGCGCAGGGCCAGCTCGTAGATGCGGTCCGTCCGGAGGCTCGCCGGGGTACGACGGCTCAGCTCCCGGGCCCGGATGTCCTCCCGAAGACGGCCGCGAAGCGCGAAGGTCAGGGGCTGCCCCGCGATGTCGTACGCCCGCAGGTCGATCCGGGCCGTGCGCTCCTGGTAGTCGAGGTCGGTCTCGAACCCGTCGGTGCTGCGGTAGTAGCCGAGGGAGGCCGAGCCGTGGACCCGGGCCCAGGGAGGGGCGGGCGACTCCTGAGCGGGCCCCGTGGGCTCGCGAGGGAGCGTGACGGACGCGGCCTCCGCCGGCTCGGGGGCCGGCGCGGCGGTGGCAGTCGGGGGCACAGACGCTACCTCCCCGACGAGGAAGGCCCGGTCGCCCGGTCGAACGGGGCGCGCCTCGCTGAGCGTTCGGCAGGACGCCGAGTGCTCGGCCGCGTAGACGACCTCCAGCTCCGCCACCACCGTCGAGCCGTCGAGCACCTGAAGGTGTCGTCCCTCCTCGAGGCCGGCGGCCCGTCCCCCGTCGAGGTAGACGCTGTCGGCCGAGAGGTACTCGACGGTGAACGAGGGACCACCCGCGCGCGCGGCCGCCGGTGGCGTCGGAGGCGGCGGCGGAGACGGGGGAACGGGAGAAGCGTCCTGGCTCGCTTCGGGTGCGGGGGGACCCTCGTCTTCGCGCCCCGCCGCGGCCGGGGCGTCTTCGACGAGAACGGCAATGTCCCCGACGCGAATCCGCCGCTCCGCCGAGATCACCCGGCACTCGGCGGCGCGCTGGCTCACCTGCACGACCTCCAGCTGGGCGACGGTGTCCCCACCGTCCACGACGCGGAGGCGGTCTCCGAGGGCGAGACCGTGCACGAGCCCGCCGTCGACGTCGACCCGGGCCAGGGACTGCCGGGTGACCTTGACCTGCGTCTCGGCCCCCGCGGACGGGGCCATGGCCAGCGTCATCCCGAAGAGCGCGGTGGCGGCGACGAGACTCCTCATCGCATCCCCTTCACCGCAGACGACGGGAGCCGCCGCGCGCATCGTCGGCGACACCGTTCCGGTGGCACCGGTAGCAGGCGGAGCTCTGGTAGGAGTAGCCGCTCACCTCGTCGTGGTCCCTGTCCACCTCCGCCTTGTTGGAGTGCGCGTGGCAGCGGAGGCACTCGAAGCTGCCGTAGTTGCCCGGGTTCACGTGGCAGTCCGTGCAGCTCGACCACACTCCGCGGTGCCGTCCGGAGTAGATCGGGAAGTACCGCCCGTCGTGGTCGAAGCTTGCGGGACGCCAGGCCGCCGTCGTGTGGCAGGCCTGGCAGTCGGTCGGGAAGCCGGCGGCCTGGTGGTTCGGGTTGCTCGTGCCGGCGTAGTCGGCCTGGTGGCACGCGTAGCAGTCGGTGGGGGTGCCCTGGTAGCGCCCACCCTCGTGGCAGCGCGCGCAGTCCACGTCCCGGTGGGCCCCGTCGAGCGGGAAGCGGGTCAGGTCGTGGTCGAAGGTGGCCGGCCTCCACCCCTGGATGGTGTGGCAGTCCTCGCAGGTCGTCGGGAATCCGCCGGCCGCGTGATTCGGGTTGGTGGTGGTGGCGTAGTCCTGCCGGTGGCAGGACACGCAGGCGCTCGAGGTTCCGGCATAGTCTCCCCCGGTGTGGCAGCGGGCGCAGGCGAGACCGGCGTGGCCGCCGATGAGGGGGAAGCGCTCGGGGTGCGAGAACCGGGCGCCCCGCCAGCTCGACGCCGTCACCAGGTGGCAGTCCTCGCACCGCTGCGGGAACCCGGCGGCCAGGTGGTTGGGGTCCGTGGTCTGCTGGTAGGTCTCGAGGTGGCAGACCCCGCACTCCGCGGGGGTGGTGGCGTACTCCCAGGGCCGCTGCCCCGCGTGGCAGGCCGCGCAGTCCAGCCGCGCGTGGACCGCGAGGAGGGGAAAGCGGGTCCGGCTGTGGGACTGGAACATCTCGCGCTGGTTCGTCCAGGTGCGCGGGGTGTGGCAGGATTCACAGGCGAAGCCGAGCTCCCCCCGGTGGGCGTCCTCGTGACAGTCCGCGCAGGCCGTTCCCACCCGGCTGAAGACGAGGCTCAGGTGGCAGCGGCGACAGGACACCTGGGTGTGGGTCCCCTCGAGGGCGAACCCGGTGGTGTCGTGACGGAAGGTCGGAGGATCGTCCACGGGTAGCCACCGGTCGGGGATGTGGCACTCCCCGCAGTCGAGGGAGAGGTCCCCGTGTCCCTCGTCGTCCCCGTTGTCGCCGCGAAGGGACACCGACGCGAGAACGAGAAGAACGCCGACAACGACGAACACGCGTCTCAAAGGATGGGCTCCGATGTCGTTCGCCGAGGGCCGCGCGCCGGACGGCGCCAGTCGGCCGTCTCGACCTCCCCCGCCGAGGTTGTTTCTACCACACTAGACGGAGGCCAGCGAACCCTCCGTGCGCTCGGTCACCAGGAAGGTCGGCCACGGACGCTGCTTGTGAGTCGCATCACGGCCGAATGAAACGCGACGTCTCAGTATCCCCGGAGGCCGCCCCGTTCCAGGATTGACGGCGACTCGCAGGCTTCGTCCCTGCTCCGTGGGATATCATCTGGCCGAGTCGGGGAACCCGGACATCTGCTCCGGGGAGCCGTGGATGACGTCAAGCCAACACCGAGCTCTTCACGTGTATCGGGCTACTCTCCGCCTATGCTACCTGGCCTCGTTCCTGGCCATTGGCTGGCTACTCGCCCAGGGGTTCTCCTACTACCTGACTCCCTTGATCGAGCGGTCACACCATCCGGGCTACTGGGACTGGAAGCCCGGGGGCCGCATGGGACACACCCTGGGCGTGGTCGGCTCCACGCTCATGGTGCTGATGCTCGGGTACTCCCTTCGCAAGCGCGTGGGCGGTCTCCGCCGGCTCGGTCCCATGTCCCGCTGGCTCGACGTCCACATGTTCTTCGGGGTCGTGGGGCCGCTCCTCGTAGTGCTGCACAGCAGCTTCAAGGTCCAGGGGCTGGTGGCGCTGTCGTTCTGGTCGATGGTCATCGTGGCGGCGAGCGGCGTCTTCGGCCGCTACCTCTACTTGCAGATCCCCCGCACGCGTGCCGGCGAGGAGATGAACCTGGCCGCCCTCGAGCGGGTCGACGCGGCCCTGGGCGAGCGGCTGCGCCAGGAGTTCCGTCTCTCCGACGACACCGTCGCGCAGCTGGAGACTCTCGCCGCCGGACCTCCGGTCCAGGGAGGTCTCTCCCGCACGCTGCTGCGGATCCTGACCGACGATCTCACCCGGGGCCGGCGGCTGCGGGCCTTCGCACGCGCCTGCCGGGGCGTCCCGGCCCCGGTCCGCAGCGAGTTCGAGCGCGTGCTGCGCGCGAAAGCCGAGTCGAGGCGGCGCATCCTCCTGTGGAGCCGGCTCCACGACCTCTTCCACTACTGGCACGTGGCCCACAAGCCCTTCGCCGTCGTCATGTACGTCTTCATGCTGCTCCACGTGGCGGTGGCGCTGTGGACCGGCTACGCGTGGGGCGCCTCGTGACGCCTCGAGGGCTCCGATCGGCGGCGATCGCGGCCGGGCTGCTGCTCGGCGCCCTCCCGGCGCTCGCCCAGATCTCGCCCGGCCCCCTCAGCCGCGCCCACGCGAAGCTCGAGGGGAGCGGCCAGTGCGCCAGCTGTCACGAGCCGCGTCGCGGCGTCGCCCCGGAGAAGTGCCTGGACTGTCACCGCGCCCTCGGCGAGCGGATCGGCGCCGGAAGGGGCCTTCACGCCCGGCCCGAGTACCGGGACTGCAAGACCTGCCACGTCGAGCACCAGGGCACGGAGTTCGAGCTGGTCTGGTGGGGCAAGGCGGGCCGCGAGGCCTTCGACCACCGTCAGACCGGGTACCCGCTCGAGGGCCGGCACGCCCGCCTCGTCTGCCAGGACTGCCACCAGCCCCGTCTGAACCGGCAGCGAGAGGACCTGGCCACTGCCGGAGTCGACCTGACCCGCACCTACCTGGGCCTGGGCACGGCCTGCACCGGCTGCCACGCCGACGAGCACCGGGGCCAGTTCGGGGACCGGGAGTGCACGTCGTGTCACGGCCAGTCCCACTGGAGGCCCGCGCCTGGCTTCGACCACGCGAAGACCTCGTGGCCGCTGTCGGGCCGGCACACCGCAGTGGCCTGCGCGAAGTGTCACAAGGACAGTGGGGCCGACGCCACGGGACGCTACGTCCAGTTCAAGGGTGTGTCGGGACGGGAGTGCGCGAGCTGCCACGAGGACGTGCACCGTGCCCGGCTGGGCACCGCCTGCGCGAGCTGTCACTCCACCGCCGACTGGCGTCGGGTCGAGCGTGCCCGGTTCGACCACGACCGCACCGGCTATCCCCTCGAGGGACGACACGCCGACGTGGCCTGCGACCGCTGCCACCAGCGAGGCGCCGCGCGGCCCCTCCGTCACGAGCACTGCACGGACTGCCACGCCGACGCCCACTTCGGCCAGCTCGCCAGCCGCGCGGACGAGGGCGCCTGCGAGTCCTGTCACACCGTGGCCGGCTTCTCACCCGCCCGCTACGGGCTCGACGAGCACCAGAAGACCCGCTACCCCCTGAGCGGGGCGCACGCCGCCATCGCCTGCAACGCCTGCCACACCACGATGGGCGTCGCCGAGCTCCGGCAGGCCGGCGCGGTCTCCGCCTCGGCCCCCGCGTCAGGGAAAAGCGCGCGCTTCCGCTTCGCCTCCACACGGTGCGCGGACTGCCACCGCGACGCCCACTTCGGAGAGCTGGACCGCTGGGTGACGCAGGGAGGCTGCGAGAGCTGTCACTCCGTCGAGAGCTGGAGAGCGGCGGGGAAGACCTTCGACCACGCCCGGACACGCTTCGCCCTCGTCGGGGGCCACGCCACACCAGCGTGTGCGGACTGCCACGAGAAGGTCGACGTCGGGACGGAGGGGGAGCGCGTGCGCTTCGCCGGCGTCCCCCAGACCTGCGAGGGGTGCCACCAGGACACCCACCGCGGGCAGTTCGCGGTCTCGGGCAAGACGGCGTCCTGCGACCGGTGTCACGACCCCGAGACCCTGAAGGCCTCGCGCTTCGATCACGCCCACGACTCCGCCTGGCCCCTCGACGGGGCTCACGCGCGCGTCGCCTGCGCCGAGTGCCATCGCCACGAGACCCGCAACGGCGCCGACTTCGTCCGCTACAAGCCACTCCCAAAGACCTGCGGCGGATGCCACGCGGGATCTCGATTCCGGGAGAAAGCCGCCCCGTCCCGATGAACGCACCAGAGCCATGATCGACGACTTCATCCTGTGGGGCGTCTCCCTCGCCACGGCCGGCGCGATCGTGCTCTTCTACTTCCTCTCGTTCCGACGCCAGCGCCACGCCGACCGCGAGCGCAAGGAGGAAGCGGCCCGGCTGGGCTTCGATCGGCCCCGGGCGCAGTTTCCCTTCGTGGACGCCGGCCGCTGCGTGGGGTGCGGTGCGTGCGTCAGGGCCTGCCCCGAGGGCGACGTGCTGGGGGTCGTGAGCGGGGTGGCGACGGTGATCAACGGGCTCCGTTGCGTCGGCCACGCGCGCTGCCAGGACGTCTGTCCGGTGGGGGCGATCGAGGTCGGGCTCGGCGACATGAAGTCGCGCACCGACGTCCCCCTCATGGACGAGTGGCAGGAGACGACGGTCCCGGGCGTGTTCGTCGCCGGTGAGCTGACCGGCATGGCCCTCGTCAAGAATGCGGTGCTCCACGGGAGGAAGGTGGTCGAGCGCATCGCACAGCGCGTGGACCAGGAAGGGGCGCGGGGCGCCGGTGACGTCTACGACATCGTGATCGTGGGGGCGGGGCCGGCGGGCCTCACCGCCGCGGCCCTCGCCCGCGAGAGGCGGCTGTCCACCGTCCTCCTGGAGCAGGAGGCCGGCCTCGGCGGCACCATCTTCCACTACCCACGCCGCAAGCTCGTCCTCGTGCAGGCGCTCGACATCCCGTTCCTCGGCCGGCTACGCGAGGGCGACTACTCCAAGGAGGATCTCCTGGAAAGGTTCGAGGAGCTGAGCCGGCGTGCCCGCCTCGACGTCCGCTTCGGTCAGAAGGCCCTGGAGGTGACCCGTCCCAACCGCCAGTTCACCGTTCGAACCGCGGATGGCGCGTTCGCGGCCCGTCACGTCATCCTCGCCCTCGGCCGGCGCGGCACCCCGCGCAAGCTCGGCGCCCCCGGCGAGGAGCAGCCCAAGGTCATGTACCAGCTCACCGATGCCGCCTCCTACCAGGGCCAGAGGATCCTGGTGGTGGGCGGCGGCGACAGCGCGGTCGAGGCCGCCATCGCCCTCTCGGAGCAGAGAGGGAACGCGGTCACGCTCTCGTACCGTCGCGACCGGCTCGTGCGGATCAAGAAGAAGAACGAAGCGCGCATCGAGACGGCCCTGGGCTCGGGGCGTGTGCAGCCGCTGTTCGGCTCCCAGGTCAGCGAGATCCGCGAGCGCTCCGTCAGGCTCCGCGTCGGGGATCGGGATCTGGAGCTCCCCAACGACTACGTCTTCGTCTTCGCCGGCGGGGAGCCCCCGTTCGAGTTCCTCCGGCGGGTCGGTGTGCGCTTTGGAGGCGAAGAAGCGTTGGCGTCCTCTCCCGGGGCGCCCCCATCCTGAGCACGAGCCCCAGGGCCACGGTCCACCTCAGGCCTGGCGGGGCAGGAGCTGCTTCATCTTGGTGAGGAGCGTCTTGTAGCTGACGCCGAGCAGCCGCGCCGCCTGGCTCCGGTTCCAGCGCGTCTCGCCCAGGGCGGCCAGGATCGCGTCGCGCTCGGCCTTTCTCGCCGCCGCTCGGGCGATCTCCTTGAGGTCGGAGTCCTTCCGGAGAGCCGGACCGTCTTCGTTCGACGCGACCGCGGCGCGGGTCTTGCCCGTGCCGCTGCCGTTGCCCTTCGAGATCTCGTCGAGGAGCGCGTGGTCTTCTCCCAGGATCACCAGCCGTCGCAGGGCATTCTCCAGCTCGCGCACGTTCCCAGCCCAGGGCGCCTCACGGAGGGCCTCGAGCAGGGTCGGGGTCACGGTCGGGACGGGACGGGAGTAGTGACGGGAGAGGCGGCACAGGAAGTAGTCCACCAGCCGCGGGATGTCTTCCCGCCGCTCCCTCAGGGGCGGGAGGTGGAGCTCGATGACCCGGAGCCGGAAGTAGAGGTCCTCCCGGAACCGCCCGGATGAGACATCTCCCTCGAGAGCGCGGTTCGTGGCGGCGATGATCTGGACGTCCACCTCGATCTCGCCGAGACCGCCGAGGCGGTGGAAGCTCTTCGCCTCGAGCACCTGGAGAAGCTTGGCCTGCAGGCCCGGGCTCATCTCCGAGATCTCGTCGAGAAAGAGGACACCGCCCTCCGCGCCCTCGATGCGCCCCACCTTGCGCCCGCCGGCACCGGTGAAAGCACCCTTCTCGTACCCGAACATCTCGCTCTCCAGGAGCGGTTCGGGCAGGGCCGCGCAGTTCACCTTCACGAACGGGGCGCGCGACCGGATCCCCTGCCGGTGGATGTACCGGGCCAGGACCTCTTTTCCGGTGCCGCTTTCGCCGGTGATGAGGACGGTGGCGTCAGAACTCGCGACCCGCCGCGCCAGGCGCTGCATCTCGACCATGGAAGGGGCTACGGCCACGAAAGGGAAGCACAGGGCCCCTCCAGTGTCGTGTCCGGTCCACTCCGGGAGCCGTGCGCCCGGCCCGGACGACGAGCAGACCCAGGAGGACGCCCCCTGGAAACCGAGCGGGCAGTGGGGACACCGATCGTCTCCGCCCGCGTCGAGAGCGGAGAGGATGGCCTTCAACGACCGTGTGGTCTCTCCCTGGTCGGACGAGAGGGGCACGCACCCGCCCAGGCCCAGCGCTCGCAGGTCGAAGCACCCCGCGTGCCCACACTCCACCGAGAGGGCCACGACGGGGGTGGGCGCGAGGTCGCGGACGAGACGGCGCGCCTCCTCGAGAGTCGTCTCCGAGACGGCCGGAAGGTGAAGGAGCGCTGCCCGCACACCGTCGCCGCGCGAGCGAGGGGCGTCCGCGACCTCGAAGCCGGCCTTCCTGGCCAGGCGTCGGGCCAGCCGGCGGCCAGAAGAACTCCCGCCCACGACGGAGACACACTCTGTACTCAAGCGCTGTCCTTGCCCATGTTGTTGACGGTGAGTTGTCGAGTGGCGGGATTCTAGGCTTCGAGCCGATCCGCCGTCAAGGGATCTTCCGTATTTGGGAAGCGTCCTACCCAACTTGACCGGTGTCTCGTCCCAGGCGGACGCGCGCCCGGGGGACCGTGTGGACCTGGGTCGTCCCACCCGTCACCTCAAATCGTTGATTCCGAACGGGTTCTTGGCCGCGCCAAGGCATGTGATCGTCAGATGGCCCGAAGCTTGCCAAGTGAAGAGCTGGCCGCCGGGCCCTTCCGGTGGTCCTTTCAGAAAAACCGATGCGACGTCCGCGAGCTGCTGGTGTCCGGTGGCCAGTCGGATGTCCAGGAATCCCGCGGTGCGTCGATCGTGCGCCGAGGGGGGGAGGCGAGCGCGCATGGTCGACAGAAGGCGGTTCATACAGATCGGAAGCTTCGCGGGTGCAGGGTTCTACCTGACCTACCGGAACGGCGTGCCGAAGGTATTCGCCGCGCCCATCCCTGGCGGGACCCTCGATCCGCTCAGCGTGCCCAAGTACCAGACGCCGATGCTCATTCCACCGGCCATGCCGCGGGCGGGAGTCATCAAGCAGAAGGGCGGGAAGAACGTCGACTACTACGAGATCTCGATGAAGCAGTTCCCGCAGCAGATCCTGCCGGCATCAGACTACGACCCGACGCCCGTCTGGGGGTACGGTGCTGTCAGCGCTGCCAGCAAGCGAGGACTGCTGCTGCACAACGCCCCGTCGCTCACCATTGAGGCGCGTCACAACCGTCCCGTCCGAGTGAAGTGGATCAACGACCTGGTGGACGGAGACGGCAACTACCTGCCGCACCTCCTGCCTGTGGACCCGACGCTGCACTGGGCGAACCCGCCCGGCGGCAACGCAGGTCGTGACACCCGGCCGGACTACACCGGAGAGCCTACGCCCGGGGCCTACACCGGTCCCGTTCCCATGGTCACCCACGTCCACGGCGCCGTCGGCGTCGGCGACGAGAGCGACGGTTACGCCGAGGCCTGGTATCTGCCCGCTGCCGCAAACCTCGCCGATGACTATCCCAGCTATGCCACCGATGGCACCTGGTACGACTTCTTCGCCGGCAAGGCGGAAGCCAACTACGGCGCGACGTGGGGCCCCGGCTATGCCACGTTCCAATATCCGAATCTCGGGCGGGCGTCGTGTGACTGGTATCACGACCACACGCTCGGGATGACCCGGCTCAACGTCTACGCAGGACCGGCCGGGTTCTACATCATCCGCGGCGGGCCCGACGGCGACGACGGCGTGGTCGACACCAGGACCGG
>JAJDNS010000055.1 GCA_022340585.1 Acidobacteriota bacterium | reverse complement strand
AGGCTGAGCCCGAGGAGGAAGCCGAGCCCGAGGAGGAAGCCGAGCCCGAGGAGGAAGCCGAGCCCGAGGAGGAAGCCGAGCCCGAGGAGGAAGCCGAGCCCGAAGAGGAAGCCGAGCCCGAAGAGGAGGCTGAGCCCGAGGAAGAAGAACAGGCCCGGGAGGAGCGGCTCGAGGAGGAGATCCGGCGGCTGCGGGACGAGGTCAAGCGACTCGAGGCGGCACTCGCGGAGGAGACCGCGTCCCGCGCCCGCATGGAGGACGCCATCGGGGCCCTGGCGGACCACGACCCCCTCACCGGTCTGGCCAGCGCGCGCCGCTTCGGCGACCGCCTGTCGGTGGCGATCATCCACGCGCAGCGCCAGAAGCAGAAGCTGGCGGTCGTGCAGCTCGACATCGACCGCTTCAGCAAGATCAACGACAAGCTCGGGCGCGGCCTCGGGGACGACGTGCTCAAGAGCGTCGGCCTCGCCCTGGAGAGCACGCTTCGCCAGGGAGACACCATCGCCCGGTTCGGAGGAGACGTCTTCACGATCCTCCTGCCCGGGCTCAAGCAGGACGCGGACATGACGGTGATCGCCGACAAGCTGCGCCTCGCGCTGCGCAGCCCCTTCTCGATCGGGGGGCACGACCTCCACCTCACCGCCAGCCTGGGGGTCGCGCTCTTCCCGGACGACGGGCCGAGCGTCGAGTCGCTCCTCCAGAGCGCGAGCGTGGCCCTCAAGCGAGCCAAGGCGAGGGGCGGCGACTCCTGGGACGTGCACGCGCCGCGGTCGCGAGCCCTGGCCGCTCAGCGGCAGGCGAAGGAGGGGGCCCTCCGGCGTGCCCTGGTCGAGAAGACGCTCGAGCTCTTCTGGCAGCCGGTGGTGGAGTGCGACAAGGGCACCATCGTCGGGGTCGAGGCGATGCTGCACTGGGAGAACCCACGGGGCACCGCGCCGACCGCGGACTTCATCTCCCTCGCCGAGGTCGCCGGCCTCGCGGTACCCCTCGGGCACTGGACGCTGCGCGAGGCCTGCCGGCAGGGCCAGGCCTGGCACGACGCCGGGCACGGGGGTCTGGTGGTGTCGGTCAATGTCTCCGAGAGGCAGATCCAGCACCCGGCGCTGCTGAAGCTCGTGCGGCGGGTTCTCGACGAGACGTCGTTCCCGCCGGCGTGCCTGGAGGTCGAGATCTCGGAGATGGAGCTCATGCGCAACCCGGAGCGGACCATGGAGCACCTGTCGCAGCTCCGTGAGCTGGGGCTCCGCGTGGCCCTGGACGGCTTCGGGGGCGGGGAGAGCCGGCTGGGGCACCTCTACCGCCTTCCCCTCGACACCCTCAAGATCGACGCCTCGGTGGTGGCGGGAGCCACCACCAGCCGGGACCACGAGGCGGTCATCACCGCCGCGGTCGCGCTGGCCCGCTCCCGGAGCCTCCGGGTGGTGGCGGAAGGCGTGGAGACCGAGGCGCAGCGAGTCCTCCTCGTCCGCTGGCAGTGTGACCGCATGCAGGGGGGGCTCAGCGGGGCCCCGGCTTCCGCGGGAGAGCTCGAGCGGCTGCTGCTGCGCCAGCGCCGGGCGGTCCGCGCCCTGCGCGAGGAGGGAGCGGACGCCGCGCGCCGCCTGCTCTGAGGCCGTCCCGCGTCCCGGGGCTTGCGGCACGAGGCATACTGGACGCGACGAAGTGAGCAGGAGGACGTGCGAGTGAGCGACGAGGCGCAGGAGGCAGACCACCCCACCAGCACCCGCCGGGGAGGGTGGTACCTCGAGACCATGGGCGAAGCGGGGAGGCTGCGCCGCATCGCCATCCACAAGCTGCCCTTCAGCGTGGGCCGTCGTCAGGGGCTCGCCCTCATCCTTCCCGCCGACTCCGTCTCCAAGACCCACGCCGAGATCTACGAGACGGAAGAGGGGCTGGGCCTGCGCGACCTCGGGAGCAAGAACGGCACCTTCATCAACCGCTCGCTCATCGACGACGCTCCCCTCGAGGTAGGCGACATCCTCCACTTCGCCGACTTCGAGTTCCGCCTGGGCCGCACCGACGACAAGGAGACGTCTCCGCTCGCACCCATGGACGACCGCCCCACGACGACGGTCCCGAAGCGCCGAGAGCTCTCCCGTCACTTCGTGGAGGGCACGCGTGAGCTGCGTGAGCTCCTGCGTGAGGGCATGGTCACGATGGTCTTCCAGCCCATCGTTCTCCTCCCGCGCCGCCCCGATCAGCCCCCGGCCGCCTACGAGGCGCTGGGACGGGGACGCCACCCGCGGCTGTCCCCCGAGCCCCTCAAGCTGTTCCGGATCGCCGAGAGCATCGACGCCGAGGCCGAGCTCAGCCGCCTCTTCCGTCGCAGGGCGGTGGAGCTCGCCCGCGAGCGCGAGGACATGCCCACGATCTTCCTCAACACCCACCCCATCGAGCTGGAGCGGCCCGGGCTCCTCGAGTCCCTCGAGGAGCTGCGCGAGTTCGCGCCGCTGCTCGACCTGGCCCTGGAGATCCACGAGAGCGTGCTCGCGCGTCCCGCCCAGATCGCCGAGCTGCGGGCGCTCCTCAGGGAGCGCAACATCGCCCTGGCCTACGACGACTTCGGTGCCGGCCAGGCTCGGTTGCTGGAGCTCGCCGACGCGCCCCCGGACTACCTGAAGTTCGATCGCCGGTGGGTCTCCGGCCTCGACCAGGCGGCGGTGTCCAAGCGGAGGCTCCTGAGCTCGCTCCTCTCCCTCGCCCGCGACCTGCCCATCAAGACCGTGGCCGAGGGCATCGAGACGCCGGCCGAGAGCGCCGCCTGCACCGAGATCGGCTTCACCCACGCCCAGGGCTTCCACCTGGGCCGCCCCCGCCCCCTGGACTAGCACGACGCTCCGCCGTCTCCCCTCCCCTCCCACGATGAACGGCGAGCCGTGGGCACCCACGAGCACCGGCGCCTGGCCTTCAGCAGCGTCCCGGTTCGGGCGCCGGGCAGCAGGCCGAAGACCTGACGTCCAGCGCTGGCGTGGCGGGCCCCCGAGGACGCGAGCCGCTCCACCGTGGAGCTTGCGGCGAGTCGCCCGCAGGGGTGGCGCGCCAGCGCCCGGGCTGGGGCTTCGGCCCGAGAAGCAGAGCGGGGCGCGCTACTTCGCGGCCATGCGGAGCGCGCCGTCGAGGCGGATCACCTCGCCGTTCAGGAGCTCGTTCTCGACGATGTGCCGCACCAGGGCCGCGTACTCCTCCGGCCGTCCCAGGCGCGGAGGGAACGGCACCTGCTCGCCCAGCGAGGCCCGGGCCGCGTCGGAGAGACCGGCCAGCATCGGGGTGTCGAAGATGCCCGGGGCGATGGTCGCGACCCGGATCCCGTAGCGGGCGAGCTCGCGGGCCGCCGGGAGGGTGAGGGCCACCACCCCCCCCTTGGACGCGGCGTAGGCGGCCTGCCCGATCTGGCCGTCGTAGGCGGCCACCGACGCGGTGCTCACGATCACCCCGCGCTCGCCGCTCTCGGTGGGCTCACCGGCCGCCATGGCCTCGGCGGCGAGGCGGATGACGTTGAAGGTGCCCACCAGGTTGACGCGCACGGTCTTCTCGAACGTCTCCAGCCGGTGGGGTCCCTTCTTGCCGAGCACCTTCTCGGGGAACAGGACGCCGGCGGCGTTGACCGCTCCGTGCACGCCCCCGAACGTCTGCCGGGCCACGGCGACGGCGCGCGCGACGTCCTCACCCCGCGCGACGTCGGCCTCGACGAATCGTGCGCGCTCACCGAGGTCGGTGGCTGCCTTCTTCCCGGCCGCGGCGTTCACGTCGAGGATCACGACGTGGGCACCGGCCCCGACCAGCATCCGGGCAGTGGCGCCCCCGAGCCCCGAGGCCCCGCCGCTCACCAGGAACGTCCGCCCGTCGATGCGCATCGTCCACACCTCGCCCGGCGCGCCCCCGGCGGGGCCGCCGCGGAATCAGTCCATGAAGAACGGGAGACACCGCACCAGCGTCTCCTTCAGCTCGCGCCGGTCCGTGACCATGTCGAGCATTCCGTGCTCGAGGAGGAACTCGGAGCGCTGGAAGCCGGCGGGCAGCTTCTGCCGGATGGTCTGCTCGATGACCCGCGGGCCCGCGAAGCCGATGAGCGCCCCCGGCTCGGCGACGTTGAGATCGCCCAGCATGGCGTAGGAGGCGGTGACGCCGCCGGTGGTGGGATCGGTGAGGATGCTCACGAAGGGCAGGCGCGCCTCGTGCAGACGGGCCAGCGCCGCCGAGATCTTGGCCATCTGCATGAGGGAGAGAGTGCCCTCCATCATGCGGGCCCCACCGGAGCAGGAGACGACGATCAGCGGGAGCCGCTCGGCCAGGGCCCTCTCGATGCAGCGCGTCACCTTCTCACCGACGACCACGCCCATGGAGCCTCCGATGAAGGCGTACTCCATTGCCCCGACGATGGCGCGCCGGCCGCCCATCTCCCCGACCGCGGAGACGAGGGCGTCGAAGGAGTTGGTCTTGGCCTTGCCCGCGCGCAGCCGGTCCGCGTAGGGGCGGGCGTCCTCGAACCCGAGGGGGTCGGAGCTGACGAGGCCGTGATCGAACTCCTCCCAGGACCCGTCGAAGAGCATGTCCAGCCGCTCCCGGGCCCCGATCCGGAAGTGGAACGCGCACTTCGGGCAGACGGACAGGTTCTTGAGGACGTCCTTGCGGTAGAGGATCTCCTTGCAGCTGCCACACTTGACCCACACGCCCTCGGGCACGCGGCTCTCCGCGGATCGGGGAGCGAGGGGGGCGGTCTGCCGGCGGAACCAGGCCATGCTACTTCTGCTCCTTCGTGTCCTCGGGCGCGCCGAGATCGTTCTCGATGCCCAGGATCTGGCAGGCTCCCTCGTAGATCTGCCGGGCCGCGTTCTTGCGGGTCTGGAGGTCGGCGAGGCGCTCCTTCACCTTGGCGAGCTCCTCCTCGATCTGCTCGTTCATCTCATCGATCTGCTTGCGGGTGACCTCGAGTGTTGCCCGGTAGTGCTGCTCCTGCTCGTCCGTGAGAGTCATCCTGCTGCCTCCTCAGTCGATGCCGAATCGCTTCAACAGGACGTCGAGCGCGAGGCCGTCGGTCTCGTCCTCGGGCTGTTCGGTCCCGGCGCCGCTCTCGTCTCCGTCATTCTCCTCCCGCTCCTCCCGGTCGTACAGCAGCTCGAGGAAGCGGGCGAGGTCGCGGGCGGTGACCGGCGGCCGCTCGCGAAGGATCTTCTCGATGCCCCGCTGCATCTCCCCCGCGTCCTGGTAGCGCTCATCGGGGTTGCGGGCGAGGGCCTTCATGATCACCCGGTCGAGGGCCTCCGGCACCCGGGGGTTGACTTCCCGCGGGGGGGTGATGACGCACTTGCGCACCATCTCCAGGATGGTCATCTCCGAGCCCGAGCCCATGAACGGCTTCTGCTCGGTGATCATCTCGTAGAGCACGATGCCCAGGGAGAACACGTCGCTCCGGTGATCGATCGTCCGTCCCCAGGCCTGCTCGGGGCTCATGTAGAGGAGCTTTCCCCGGAGCGCCCCGCGGTCGGTGGTGGAGGCCTTGGTCGCGGCCTTGGCGATCCCGAAGTCGGCGAGCTTCAGGTTGCCCTCGAAGGTGATGAGGATGTTCTGGGGACTCACGTCCCGGTGCACGATCTGCATGGGCCGTCCCCGGGCGTCCTTCTTCCGATGGGCGTACTCGAGGGCGGAGCAGACCTGGCTGACCACCCGGAGGCTGAGGTCGAGGGGCATGCGGAGGCCCTTGTCGCGGGCCCGTCGGATCGTCGTGCGCAGGTCGCGCCCGTGCACGTACTCCATGGCGATGTAGTAGCTCGACTCGATCTTCCCCAGGTCGAAGATCTGCACGATGTTCGGGTGGGTGAGGCCGGCGACCATCTTGGCCTCGTCCACGAACATGTCCAGGAACTCCTTGTTCTCCGAGAGGTGGGGCAGGATGCGCTTCAAGGCGACGATCTTCTCGAAGCCCTCCACCCCGCTGCGCTTGGCCTTGAACACCTCGGCCATGCCCCCCACCGCGATGCGGTCGATCAGCTGGTACGGACCGAAGGCGCTGTCCCGCCACGACCGGTCCCGGGTGGAGGGGGGCGCCTCCGCCGGCTCGGACACCGACCCCTGCTGCTCCCGCTCGTCGATCCCGCTCTCGGCAACGGAGGCGAGATCGACGTCGGGCCCGAAGGGGATCTTCGGGGGCGTGATCGTGAACTTGGCCCCGGTGCGGAGGGCGGAGGGGGGGAGGCGCGCCTCCTGGTCGTCGTCGACCGGCGGGGCGGGCCGGAAGGGGGAGTCCTCGAGAACCGGCCCGTGGGGCACCTCGAGGCCTTCATTCTCCTCGGGCACGGGCGGGGTGAGGGGCTCGGGAGACACCGGGTCCTTGAGCCGCACCCGGACCCGCCCCTCCCGTTTGCTCGATCTACCGGTTTCCGGGGGGGAGGGGGCGTCGACGAGGTGGCCAAAGAGATCATCCGCGGTCGCGTACCCTTCGTCCTCCTGGTCGTCCGGGGGTCCGGGAGCGTCCGGCGGCTTGTCAGTCCCCTTGCTCATGTTCCTGGCCCGGTGCGCGTCCTCACAGGATAGGTCAGTGCTCCTCATTAGGTCAACGAGGCGTGGGACTTACGCTCGATGTCGGGGTTCCGCCCCCGAGGGGAATCCGGCCGAAGATCGCCGGGGCGACTGCTATAATCCTGCGGTTCCCCCGGGGGAGAACCGGCCGGGAGGTCCCCGAGCTCCATATGCAGCTACTGTTCAGCCTTCTGGACCACCCGCTCGTGCCCTGGGCGCTGGGGCTCATCGTCCTTCTCTTCCTGTACCGTCGCTTCGTCGCCGCCCGGAGCGTCCGGATTCCCGGTGCGAACTTGAGCGCCGACGCGGTGGTCTCCCGGGTGCTCGGCCCGCGGTGGGCGGAGCGGAAGCTCGAGAAGACGGTCGAACGCCTCAAGAAGGAAGACAACTACCTGGCCGCGGGCAAGCTCTACGAGGACGAGGGTCGGCTCGCGGAGGCGGCGGACGCGTACCTCGAGGGGCAGGAGTTCTGGGCGGCGGCCACCAGCTTCGAGAAGCTCGGGCGGACGGAGCGCGCCGCCGAGCTGTACCTGCAGGCGGGTGACCACAAGAAGGGGGCGGCGCTGTTCACCTCGTCGGGCAAGCCCGCTCGCGCCGCGGCCCTCTTCCTGGAGAAGGGCAACAACCTCGAAGCGGCACGGCTCTTCGGCCTTGCCCAGCAGTGGGGAACCGCCGCCGACCTGTACGAGAAGAGCGGCTATCCCAGCCGGGCCGCCGAGGCGTGGGCGAAGCACGGCGACCCCCTCAAGGCGGCCCAGGCCTACGAGCGTCACTTCACCGAGAACTACTCGCTGGCCACGACCTACGCGTCGACCTCGGCCGGGGCCACGGTGGAGCGAAAGAGCGCGCTCCTCGCGGGACAGCTCTACGAGAAGGCCGGCTCGCTCCAGCAGGCGGTGCAGGTGTACTCCAAGGGTGGCCACCACCTCCAGGCAGCGGAGGCGCTCCTGCGCCTGGGACAGCCGGAGCCGGCGGCCGAGGCGTTTCTCAAGGGGGGCGACACCGAGCGGGCGGCCCAGGCCTACGAGCAGGCCGGCGACGCCGTCCAGGGGGCGAACCTCCGCGGAGAGGTGGCCCTGAAGGCGGACAAGACCGCGGAGGCCGCCGCCTTCTTCGTGAAGGGGAAGGACTATCTCCGCGCCGCCGAGCTCTACGAGTCGGTGGACATGTTTGCCGAGGCCGCCCAGGCCTACGAGACCGGGGAGAGCTGGGCCGCGGCCGGCGGGGTCTACATCCGCGCCGGGCTCAAGGATCGGGCGGCGGCCGCCTACGAAAAGGCCGGGGAGCTCGAGATCGCGGCCAAGCTCCACGAGGAGCTCGGCAACCGCGCCCGGGCGGCCGAGCTCTTCGGTCGAGCCGGCTTCGCCTTCAAGAGCGGTGAGGCGGCAGCGCAGAGTGGCGAGCGGGAGAAGGCCATCTCCCTGCTCCAGAGCGTTCGCCCGGACGACGAGAACTACCGAGCCGCGACCGAGCTCCTGGCCCGCCTCTTCATCGAGAGCGGCATGCCGGGCCTGGCCTTCGAGCGCGTCCAGAAGGCGCTGGGCGGCGAGCCGGTGACCCCGTCCAACCTCGACCTCTACTACTGGCTGGCCCGCACCCACGAGGCCTCGGGGGACACGGCCGCGGCCCTGGGCCTGTACAAGAAGATCCAGGCCGAGAACCTGGGATTCCGCGACGTCCACAGCCGCGTGGTCCAGCTCAAGGGGGGCGCCCCCCCGGCCGTCCAACCGAGCCCGCCGCCCGCCGCACCGCCCGTGGCACCGCCCGCCGCGCCGCCCGTGGCACCGCCGCCGGTGGCCCCGGCCGCCGCGCCCGGCCCCCCCACGGCGGCCGCGCCGCGCCCCCCCCGCTTCGTCCCGCGAGAAGAGGTGGGTCGAGGTCCCCTCGGGGTGCTCCACCGGGGCGAGGACGTGACCGACGGCCGCAACGTTGCCATCCGCGTGCTCCCGGCGTCGATGCTGACGCCGGACGTGCTCCCGCCGCTGGTGGCCGAGCTCAAGGCCGCGTCGCAGATCTCCCACCCCAACCTGGTGAAGGTCATTGCCCTCATGGAGCTCCAGGGGCAGCGGTGCCTCGTCACTGAGTACGTCGAGGGTCGGAACTTCCAGGAGGCGATCGACGGCGGGCGCCGGCTGAGCTTCCAGCAGGTCCACACGCTCGGCCGGATCGTCGCCCAGTCCCTGGGCGTCATTCACGCCCGGGGCCTCGTTCACGGCTCGATCCGTCCCTCGAACGTGATGGTGGCCGCCGGGGTGATCAAGGTCGCGGACCTCGGCCTCGCACGCCTGGCCCGGCCCCTCGGTCGCGACCAGAGCTACCAGCCGCCCGAAGGCGACTCCGGCCCGGGGACCGATCTCTACGCGCTGGCCGCCGTCATGTACCACCTCCTGACCGGGACCCACCCCCGCTCGCAGCCGCAGGGCGCGGGTCTCCCCCTGCCCTCCCGCCTCGCCCCCGGTGTGCCCGAGTCCATGGACAAGCTCCTGCTCCGGGGCCTGCACCCCCGTGCCGAGCTCCGTCCGGACAGCGCGGAGGCGCTTCTTCGGGAGCTCAGGGACATGGTGAAGATCGGATGAGCTGCGCCGTGTGCCGGCGTCGCAAGGGCAAGCGGGCGTGTCCGGCCCGGGGGGAGGGGATCTGCTCCCAGTGCTGCGGCACGAAGCGGCTCGTGGAGATCGACTGCCCGTCCGACTGCCTCTACCTCACGGGGGCGCACGCCCCGGGCTGGGAGGGCCGCGCCGCGGACCGGCAGCGCGACGAACGCCGCCTGGGGCCCTACGTCGGCGAGCTCTCCGAGAGGCAGGCCCACCTCGTGCTGATCGCCCTCGCCGGGCTCGGGGCCCTCCGAGCCCGCCACGGCAACCTCGACGACACCCTGGTGCGCGAGGCGGTCGTCGCGGTGCGGAAGACCGCCGAGACGAGAGGCCGGGGAGTGCTCTACGAGCACCCGCCGGGCGACGCCCGGGCCGATGGGCTGGTGCAGGAGCTGGCCGGCGTCTTCGAGGCCCGGGGCGAGGACGGAGCCCTGCACCGCCCGTCCGACCGCGACCTCGTCGCCGCCCTCCGGGCACTCGAGAAGGCCCTCACCGGGACCATCCGGGAGGGCGAGGGCCCTCACGCCTTCCTCGACAGCGCCGCCCGCCTGGTGGCGCGACTCGGAGGCCGATCGGCCGCCCCTCGGCCGCGCCCCCTGATCGTCGAGCCCTGAGCCATGAGCTTCGCCGGCGACCTCTCGACGTTCGACCTCTTCGACCTCCTCGCCTGGGTGCACGGCCGTCGGAGGTCGGGCACCCTGGTGATGACCCGCCTCTCGACCAGGAAGCGTCTCGTCTTCCGTGACGGCGCCCTGCAGGCGGCCAAGTCCAACGACCCCCGGGAGACCATCGGGCAGGCGCTCGTCCGGGAGCGGCTCATCACCGAGGAGGCCCTGTTCACCGCCCTCCTGAAGCAGGAGAGCGACCGCCGCCGCCTGGGCCAGATCCTCGTGGGGGACGGCCTGCTCACCGGGGCCCAGCTGATGAAGACGCTGGCCACCAACGCCCAGGCGCAGCTCCACGATCTCTGCCTCTGGGCGGACGGACACTTCGAGTTCGACGACGCGGAGGTTCCCCCGGAGAGTCCCTCCGATCTGCGCATCGACCTGCGCCCCGTCCTCGAAGAGGGGCGCCACCGGCGCCAGCGATGGCAGCAGCTGCGGCAGCGATTCCCCTCCGGGGAGATGACCTTCAAGACCCTGGGCGAGCCGGACCAGGTGACGAACCCCGCCCGTCGCCAGGTCCTGGTCCTCGCCGCCGCCGGGAAGACCCTGGCCGCCATCAGCCTCGAGACGCGTCGGCCTCTCTACGACACCACGCTACTGCTCGCCGGGCTGGCCGACGAGGGCCTTCTCGTCGTCGAGCGCGTCGACGCCGACGTGGCCGAGACCGACCCGGTGGGGCTGATCAGGAGGACCCTGGACGCGGCGGCCGCGCGCCTCGCCGAAGGCCGCTTCGACGCTGCCCTCGAGGCCTACGAGCGGGTCCTCGCCATCGATGGGCTGAACCAGGAAGCGAAGAAGGGGCTGCTCAAGGTCAGCGAGACACGCCGCAAGGCGAAGGCCGCCAAGGTGATCCCTCTCGACAAGGTTCCCCTCCTGAAGCTCGGGGCGGTGCAGCTGGCCCAGCAGCAGTTCGACCCGGCGGAAGGGTTCGTCCTGTCCCGAGTCAACGGCCAGTGGGACATCCAGTCCATCCTCAAGCTGTGCCCCCTGCCCGAGGAGGACGCCCTCCTCATCTTCAAGCGCCTCTACGAGCGCAAGGTCATAGATTTCCGATAGTCTGCGTTCTCTCGTCTGCGGAACCCATCGTTCAATCCCGGTTCCGCAGACTTTCCGTTTGCCACGTTCACCCATTCGTATTGATGACGCCTGCTTCCTCTTTCCTGACGATTGCGGAATGCTCCTGAGACGTCATTCCGCAATCTCTCCGTTTCCGTTCTTCTCTTCCGTTCCCTCGCACGTCCCTCTCCCACCTCCGTCCTCCTCCCCACTCCCCGTTTCCCCCTCCACCGTCCCTGACGGATACTCAACCCATGGGACACCGTTCTTCGGAAGGAATCACTCTCGGCCGGCCCGGCGGCGGCCGCCCGGTGAAGGACCCGGTCTGCGGCATGTTCGTCGATCCCGGCACAGCCCGGGGCGGCTCTCACGAGCACGCGGGGAAGACCTACCACTTCTGCAATCCCCGCTGCCGGGAGAGGTTCGCCGCCGACCCGGAGTCGTTCCTCCAGGGGCCCCCGGCGACGGTGGAGACGGACCCGGTCTGCGGGATGAAGGTCAACACCGCCACCGCGGCCGGCATGCACGAGCACGAGGGGAAGACCTACTACTTCTGCAACCCCGGGTGCCGGGAGAAGTTCGCTGCCGACCCCGGGTCGTTCCTGAAGGCCGGTCCGGCGATGGCCCACATGCGGACTCCGCCGGCGGTGGACGAGGGCGAGGCCGTCGAGTGGATCTGTCCCATGGACCCGGAGGTGCTGGAGACGAAGCCCGGCCCGTGTCCCATCTGCGGGATGGCCCTCGAGCCCCGGGTCGTCACCGCGGTCGAGGAGGCGAACCCCGAGCTGGAGGACATGACGCGGCGCTTCCGCATCGCCGTCCTCCTCACCGTTCCCCTCCTCGTCCTCGCCATGGGGGCGATGGTGCCCGCCCTCCCGGTGCGCCGGCTCGTCTCCCCGCGCCTCCTGGGCTGGATCGAGCTGCTCCTGGCCACGCCGGTGGTGCTGTGGGCGGGCCGTCCGTTCTTCGAGAGGATGTGGGCCAGCTTTCGCTCCGGGCGCCTCAACATGTTCACCCTCATCGGCATCGGCACCGGCATCGCCTGGCTGTACAGCGTCGTGGCGGTGGTGGTCCCCGGGGTGTTCCCGGACTCGTTCCGCGGGCCCGAAGGCGCGGTGGGCCGGTACTTCGAGTCGGCGGCGGTGATCGTGACCCTCGTCCTCCTGGGCCAGGTGCTGGAGCTGCGGGCCCGTCAGAAGACCAGCGGGGCCATCAAGGCGCTCCTCGGCCTCGCCCCCGAGACCGCGCGTCGCCTCGCCGACGACGGCAGCGAGGCCGACGTGCCTCTCGAGGAGGTGCATCCCGGCGACCGGCTCCGGGTCCGTCCCGGTGAGAGGGTTCCAGTGGACGGCGTCGTCGTCGAGGGACGCAGCACCGTGGACGAGTCCATGATCTCCGGCGAGCCCATTCCCGTGGAGAAGGTCTCCGGAGACCCGGTGACCGCCGCCACCGTGAACGGCACCGGCGGCTTCGTCATGAAGGCGGAGAAGGTGGGTCGCGACACGCTCCTCGCCCGCATTGTCCAGCTCGTGGCCGAGGCCCAGAGGAGCCGCGCTCCCATGCAGCGCCTCGCCGACGCGGTGGCGGCGTGGTTCGTGCCGGCGGTGGTCGCGATCGCGGCGGTGGCCTTCGTGGCCTGGGCCGCCTTCGGTCCCGAGCCGCGCTTCGCCTACGCCCTGGTGGCCGCCATCTCCGTGCTCATCATCGCGTGCCCGTGCGCCCTCGGCCTGGCCACGCCCATGTCGATCATGGTGGGCGTCGGCCGCGGCGCCACCTCCGGGGTGCTCATCCGCGACGCCGAGGCCCTCGAGACCCTGGCCCGGGTCGACACCCTCGTGGTCGACAAGACGGGAACCCTCACGGAGGGCCGGCCACGCCTCGAGACGGTGATCGACACCGACGATCCCGACGGCGACGAGGCCCTGCGCCTCGCCGCGAGCCTGGAGCGGGGGAGCGAGCACCCCCTGGCCGCCGCGTTGGTGGCCGCGGCCGAGGAGAAGGGGCTGGGTCTCGAGGAGGCCTCGGACTTCCAGTCGCACACCGGTCGCGGCGTCACCGGCCGGGTGGGGGACCGGGACCTGGCTCTCGGAAACCAGGCCCTCCTCGGCGAGCTCGGGATCGACGGCGCGGCCCTCGAGGAGAGGGCGCTGGCCGAGCGGGGCGAGGGACACACGGTGGTCTTCCTGGCCGTGGACGGCCGGGCGCGGGCGCTGCTGTCGGTGGCCGATCCGGTGAAGGACTCGACCCCGGAGGCGATCCGCGCCCTCCACGAGGAGGGCCTGGAGATCGTCCTCCTCACCGGCGACAACCGCACGGTGGCGGAGGCGGTGGCGCGCACCCTGGGCATCGAGAGGGTGGAGGCCGAGGTCCTGCCCGAGGGCAAGGCGGACGTGGTGCGCCGCCTCCAGGGCGAAGGGCGCGTGGTGGCCATGGCCGGAGACGGCATCAACGACGCCCCGGCCCTGGCCGCGGCCAACGTCGGCATCGCCATGGGCACCGGCACCGACGTCGCCATGCAGAGCGCCGGGGTCACCCTGGTGAAGGGCGACCTGAACGGGATCGCGCGCGCCCGCCGGCTCTCCCGGGCCACGGTCCGCAACATCCGCCAGAACCTCTTCTGGGCCTTCTTCTACAACGCCCTGGGCATCCCCATCGCCGCCGGCGTCCTCTACCCCTGGCTGGGCTGGCTCCTGTCCCCCATGGTCGCCGCCGCCGCCATGAGCCTCAGCTCGGTCACGGTGATTTCGAACGCCCTACGACTTCGGCATGCATGATCACGGCGGAATGCGCAGCATTCCGCCGTCCTTCCGTTTTTTCGTCTGCGGAACTCGCCCCTGACCATCGTTCCGCAGACCTTCAATGATGCCTGCTCCCTTCTTCTTCCGTTCTCACGATTGCGGAACGCCGCTCAGACATCGTTCCGCAATCCTTCCGTGTCCGTTCCCCTCTCTCACCCTCCCACCCCGCCCATTCCCTCCACCTCCCCGCCAATCGCCAGTTCCCCCTTGTGCTAGCCTTACCCACCTCCGCTGTCGTGGGGCGGACCACCGGAGGTCCCCATGCGGTGGGCGACGACCAGCTGGACCCAGGTCCTGGCGGCGCGGGCGGCGCCCTCAGGCGAGGCTCGCCAGGCCCTCGAGGACCTGTGCCAGGCCTACTGGTACCCCCTCTACGCCTTCGTCCGGCACCAGGGCCACGACCCCGAGGAGGCCCGCGACCTCACCCAGGCCTACTTCGCCGAGCTCCTGGAGAAGGATTACCTCGCCGACTTCGACCCGAAGCTGGGCCGCTTCCGTGTCTTCCTGAAGACATCGATGAAGCACTTTCTCTCCAAGGAGAGGGAGAAGGCCGGAGCCTGGAAGCGAGGAGGCCGGACGAGAATCGTTTCCCTCGACGCCGACGTCGAGACCCGCTACCAGCTCGAGCCCGTGGACCGTCTCACCCCCGAGACCCTCTACGAGCGCCGCTGGGCCCTCACCCTGGTCGAGCGCGTCCTGGCGAAGATCCGCGAGGAGCAACGGGAGGCCGGGCGGGAGAAGGAGTTCGACCGGCTCAAGGGCCTCCTCACCGGACAGCAGCCCCGCGTGCCCTACCGGGAGCTGGCCGCCGAGCTGGACACCACCGAGGACGCCGTCAAGGCCGCGATCCACCGCTTGCGTCAGCGTTTCGGGCAGAGGCTCCGCGACGAGATCGGGGCGACCGTCGCGAGCCCGGAGGAGGTGGACGACGAGGTGCGCCACCTGCTGGGGGTCATTGCCCCCTGGGGCCCCCCGGCGTCGTAGCCGCCCCGTCACCTTTCGCTTTCAATCGGTCACCAGTCTGCAGTCGGTCCGGAATCCTCCAGCTAATCCACCCGTCCGGTGGTGGGAAAGGAGGCTGCGATGAGTTCGGCAGCTTCGGGCGGCGGTCGAGGTCATCGACCGCTCCCCGTGGCCGTCCTGGTGGGTGCGATCGTGGCCCTGGCCGGAGCCGGCATCGCTCAGGTCCTCTACGGCAGCCTCGTCGGACGCGTGTCGGACACGAGCGGGGCGGTGGTGCCCGGTGCGGAGGTGATCGCCATCCACCAGGCCACCAACCTCGCCCGGGAAACTACGACCCAGGCTGACGGCACCTACCGCTTCGTCAATCTGCCTCCGGGCCCCCACACCGTGCGAGTCGTGCTGGCGGGGTTCAAGGAGCACGTGCAGACCGACGTGCCGATCTTGGCGGGCGCCGTCACCCGGGAGGACGTCACCCTCGAGGTGGGGGCCCTCACGGAGGTCATCACGGTTCGATCGGAGCAGGCAGTGCTCCAGACCGACACCGGCGACCTCCACGCAAAGCTCGAGAGCGAGGAGATCACGAGCCTGCCTCTCGGAAACTACCGCAGCTACCAGACCCTCCTGAACCTGGTGCCGGGGACGTCTCTGCCCCGGCCGACCGGCATGACCAGCACCGCCCACATCGATGTGCCGAGCGTTCCCCTCACCGTCAACGTCAACGGCACCGCCCACAACAACAACACCACCAGTCTCGACGGCAGCACCAACATCTTCATCTGGCGCCCCGGGTGGACGGTCTACACCGCCCCGGCGGAGACCGTGCACTCCGTCCACGTCTCGACCGCGAGCTTCGACGCCGAGCAGGGGATGGCCGGCGGCTCCGCCATCACCGTGCTGACGAGATCCGGGAGCAACGAGCTCCACGGCTCGGGCTTCGTGTTCCACGAGAACGAGGACCTGCGGGCGCGCAACTGGGCCGACGACAAGTACGACCCGGTGACCGGCGAGGAGATCCCC